>CAZTMY010000150.1:0-6047 GCA_964614895.1 uncultured Anaerolineales bacterium | reverse complement strand
TAGCTGAGCTCATGGGATCCAGACCAGCGATGGGGATCACGTCGCCCACTTGTAGGCCCGAGTCCGACAGGACGTTTTCAGAGACGATGATGCCATCCCTGTGCAAGGCGAGGGCGTTCATTAGGCTCCCGAGCGTCTGTCGCGAGAAATCTTGTCGAAAGTACCCGACAGCCGGAAAATCAAGCCGGTCGATTCCGTACAGGCGTCCCTCGAGGACTCTGCCTCCCGCTCGCACGCGCGCCGGGAACGTGCCCACCCGCGCTACGGCTTCCAGGCCTTCCGCCTTGAGGTGATCATGCACGGGCAGTATGGCCCAAACCTTGATAGCCTCATCTTCCGGGTCGGCAGAGGCCAGCTCTTGAATGCCCACACCCTCGCGCAAGTAAAGATCGCTGCCGATGCGGTAGCGGATCTGGCTGATGGTGTTTTCGTCTATGGTACGCGCGGCTGAGGCGGTAAAGGTCCCTAGCGCCGTTGTGAGCACCAAGATCAGCAGCAGGCCGACTTGCGATGTGCTGGTGCGCGTGAGGTTCCGCAGCGCCAGCAGCCAGGAGACGCTCGTCGTTTGCGAGGAGATCCATGCAGGCAGCCGCATAATAGCCGGGAACACACGCACGGCAAAGAGCCCTACCCCGGTCACAAAGATGGCGGGTGCCAGGAACAGCAAGGGGTTGCTGTACGGTGTCGTCTTCTGGCCGTTCTGCAGGGCTACGAGATAGCCCTGATTACGCAGCATATAGTACCCATACGCTGCGACCCCCATGAGCAGCACATCCAGAAAGGCGCGTTGCCAGAAGGGCGTGCGCTCGTTGCGGACTGTCTCTCGCCGGGCGCCGACCACTGTCAGCCGCGACGCGTGTACCGATGGTAGCACCGTGGCTAACGCTGCCACGCCGACGCCGATAGCGGCATAGCGCAGGGATATGCCCGTGATAACGACGTTCAACTCCTCGCGAGCAGTAAACGAAAGAAAGCCATAGGTGGCACCGATGGCCTGTGCGACCACCCGGCCGATGGGCGGGCCCAGCAGAAAGGCGATGGCGCCTATCAGCAACGCCTGCAAGACATAGATCCCAAAAACCTGTGACGTGGTGGCGCCACGGCTCTTCAGTTGCGCGATCTCGAGCCGCTGGCGATCCACGGCGCCGCCGGCCACGGTGATGATAAAGTAGATGACCAGCCCGATGAACGGGACTAGGAACACAAAAAGCTGCAACGCTTGGGTGTTCGCGGCACGCTGGTAGCGCAGGAGCGCAGAGACGGGCGAGATTGCCAAGCCTGTACCCGGCAGCAATGTGCTAATCTTGGACTGCACCGCGGCGATGCGTCGCAATATGCCCTTCACGTCCTCGGCGCGGACCCGGCTGCCATCGTAGGCTTGATACCAGCCCACGTTGTAGAGCGCTTGGGGCAACTGTCCCGAGGCCGCGAGGCTCGCGTAGGTCTCTTCGGGCAGCAACAGCGTATTGGCGAACGAGGACGGCGAGATATACCAGAAAAGATCCGTTGGATCGTTGGCCACCCAGAAGCCGGTCACACGGACATTGATCTCGGCGCGGTGCTGCGAGCCATCGGGGTACTTGGCCAGAGGCGTGAACAGCGTCAGTTCATCACCTACCTGCAGGCCGATCTCTCCGGCTAGCTCTTGGGAGGCCAGGACCTCCAGAGGCGCATCGAGGCCTGAGGAGGGGCTTGGGAAGCTACCCTCGACGATCTCCGTCTTTTGGCTCAGATCGCGCACGAATCCAAGGTTCAGGCGCTCTAGCATCTCACGCGCCGTGTACTGGCTCCCACTGGGAAAGACCTGCCACAGGTCGCTCTTGGCATAGTGCATCGAAACCTGCAGGGGCAGACCTAGCTCCTGTGGACCCGCGCTGGCCATATACTGGCGAGCAGCGTCGTACTCGTTCCATGGGGCGCCGGGGCCTGATCCTCCCACATAGCGGAAGTGGAAGCTATAGGCAGGACGCGTGGCCGAGGATTGCCCTGCCAGCTCACGGCTGAGGCGCTGTTGGTTGACGGCGTCGGTGTACATGGGAATGGCGGCGAGCAGCGCCACAAAAGCGATCCATCCCAAGAGCAGCGAGAACGACAGTGCGCTCTCGGCGATAAGCCGTTGATAGACAACTCGCCACAATCCCAGAAAACGAAGCAGTGAACGCATATACTACCTATTCTTATCGGGCAATGCTCGCGCTGGCGAGCGAAGCGTGTCGACGTCTGCACAAGAACAACCACCCCGATAGCGTGGGTGGTTGTTCTTGTGCGCGGCACCTTGCGGAGCCGCGGTGTAACCTCTCAAACCTTGATCGCACCTGATGCCAGACCCTCCACAAAGAGGCGGCTTGTGAACGCGAACAGGATAATCATGGGGATAGAGGCGATGGTATATCCCGCCATCAACGATCCCCAGCGGGTGTACATCTCGTTGCGGAAGGCGTACAGGCCAATGGTCAGTGTCATCAGTCGTTTGACGTTCACCGTCACCATCGGCCAAATCAGGTCATTCCATGTACCTGTGATATTCATGATAGCGACCACGCCGATGATCGAGTTGGCCATGGGCACCGCGACCCTCAAGAAAGTCTTGAGCTCGCTGGCGCCATCAATGCGCGCGGCCTCGAACAGCTCCTCGGGCATGGCCTCAAAGAAGGAGCGCAGGATAAAGATGGCGAACACCTGGCCGCCCGAGATGTAGGGCAATATCAGCACCCAACGGGTGTTGAGCAGGCCTAGGTTCTTTACTAGCAGGAACCTCGGGATCAGGGTCAGCTCGCCGGGGATCATCAGCAGGGCCAAGATCATATAGAAGAGGAACTCGCGGCCAGGGAACGGATAGCGGGCGAACGCCCATGCCGAGATCGTGGACAGCGCAATCACGCCCATGACGGATAGGCCGCTGACGATAAAGCTGTTCCAGATGTAGCCCCAGATGATAGGGAACGCTCGCGCATAGTTCTCAGGATGGAATGGCGTGGTGACGCCCCAAGGGTTGATCGAGAACTGGGCCAACGTCTTGAACGAGATGTTCACCATCATGAGCAAGGGGAGGAACATCAGCACGAGCAGCAAAATCAGCAAGATATGGTGCCACCAGTCGCCCGTCCTGAAGATGCGCACGCGTCTCTGGGACTGCGCCTGGGACGTTGGTGTGCCCTGATTGAGCGGAACGGTCACGTCAGTCACAGATTCTACCTCCACAATGGTTGCAGGGCTAGGCCTCAGGCGATGTTCGGATAGCGCGCATATTGATGACGGTCAGGATCATGATCACGATGAACATGACCATGCCGATGGCCGAGGCATAACCCATGCGTCCCCAGAAGAAAGCATTGTTGTAGAGCCACAGCCCCGGAACCATGGTAGCGGTGCCGGGCCCGCCACGCGTCATCACAAACATGGCCCCCCAGCCCTGCAGGCCGCCCATGATGGATGTGACCAGCATGAACTTGAACTGGCCCTTGATGAGGGGCATATCGATGTACCAGACACGCCGAGCGCCGGTACAGCCGTCGATTTTGGCGCTATCGATGATCTCTGAAGTGATGGACTGCAGGCCGGCTAGGTAGATGAGCACGTTGATGCCGCCTACCCACGGGAACCCCATGAACGTCACGGCATAGAGCGCGACGCGCGGATCGCCCAACCAGGCCCGCTCCCATTCTGGCTTGCCTAGGGCGGCCAGCAGCGCGTTGAGGGCGCCATGGGTCCCATCGTAGATGAACTGCCAAAGGAGAAGGTTGACCATCGACGGTACGACAATGGGCACGATGATGGCTAGACGGTAAAAGTACTTGTGTTTGCTGTTACTCAAGCCAAAGATGAGCTCGGCAACGATAAAGGGGAAGGTCAGCGCCCTGATCACGTTCCAGGTCGCCAGGAAGGCCACGTTGCCGATCGAGCTCAGAAAGATATCGTCGGCGGTGAACAGGCGCACAAAGTGATCTAACCCGATGAACTCGGGCTTCAGGCCGACGTCGTATCGGAAAAAGGCGCGATAGAGCCCCGATAAGGCCGGGTAGTAGTTGAACGTGGCCAGCATGCCAAAGGTGAGGAGAATCATCACATAGGCATGCTTATAGTGCACTATACGACGCCAGACCGAGCCTTCCTGGGCTACAGCGATCCTTTGTCGCTTGTCGGCTATAGCGGACATAGACTAACCTCCAGGCCAGAACTGCCAGCGTTTGTGACGAGGCGTTGCCCAGCACATGGGCAACGCCTCGCGCGATCTCGTTGCCGCGCGCCGCGTACGGTGCAGCGTCCCGTCTACGGCACGCTCGGATTGGACACTAGCACTCCCAGCCGAACTGCTCGATATAGTCGTCGGCGTAGGTGTTAAAGAGCTCGTCGATCTTCTGCGTGGTCTCTTCCAGCGAGGTCGTACCCAGCTTCCAGTCGCTCCAGATGTACGTCAAGTTCTCGCGGTACTCGGTGCCGATCTTGTCCGGGTACGTGACCATGCCGGCCTCGCCCAGGCCCTCGGTGATGGCCCGCAGGGGCTCCTTAAGGTCCGGGTTCACATCCACGCCCTTGATGTTGGGCAGGAACTGGGCCAGCTCGTCGATCATCGGGCCAGACTGCTCGGGCGCCGAGTAGAACTTGAGCACGTCGATGGTGGCATCGAGGACGCCCTCCTTCTCGGCGCGCGTGGTGACGGCCCACTGCGCGGCCGTGGCGCCACCGATGGGCGGTGCGCTCTTGCCGGTGGCGTAGGGGCTGTCCGATTCCATGATCGTGGGCGCGTAGAAGGACCCCCACTCAAAGTCCACCAGCGGGTTGGCCCGCGTGAGGCCAAAGCGCCAGCTACCGTCCTCAAAGACGGCGCACTCTTTGTTGAGCCACTTGTTGTTAAAGTCCACGCCCTCGGCGGCCCAGTCCGGCACACAGTAGCCGACTAGCTTCTTGACGAACTTGAGCCATTCCTGGTACTCGGGGTTCGAGCCCAGGTAGAGACCCTTTTTGATGGCGCAGCAGATCATCTCTAGCGAGACGACGCCGCCCTCAGGGTTGATGATGGGGTCCTTCTTGGCGTAGAGCATGGCGCCGATCTGGCTCTCATACCAGTTGACACGAGCATTCGGGTACATGTCCCCGTCCATGAAGGCTTCCTGGACCTCGATCCACTCGCTCCACGTCGTGGGGGCCTCGACGCCCTTCTCCTTGAACGCGTCAGCGTTATAGTAGAAGAAGGTGGTCACCAGGTCCATCGGCACGACATAGAGCTTGCCGTCGGGGCAGCGTTTGGCCTCGGTAGGTATCTCGTAGAACAGGTCCAGCCAGCGGTCGCTGCCGGGCTGCCCTTCGGGCACGTATGGGTTGGGCTCCTCAAAGTACGGATCCAGGGGAACCCACCAGCCCTTGCCCAGCTCATCCTGGATCCAGAACGAGTGCGACCAGACGACGTGCGGGATGGTGCCCCCAGATTGCTGGGTGACGATCCACTCGTGGTCGGCCACGCCGGCCGGCTTGCGGATCAGCTCGATCTCGACGCCAGGATGCTGCTCCATGTACTTCTCAGCGATCTTCAGTGACTGATTGTGCGGGAGGGGGTTGTCCTCCGACTTGGTCATGTCCTCACTGGGGGTGTACGCCTGGAGATACATCTCCACCTTGCCCTCAAAGGTAGGCTCGGCGGGCTTTGCTTCCTCAGCGGGAGCTGCGGTGGCCGCAGCGGGAGCTGCGGTGGGCTCGGCAGGTTTGCAGGCCGCCAGCGCGGCGCCCACCAGCCCAATGGCCGATAGCTGTAAGAACTCTCTTCGCGTGCGCTTCATTACGTTTCCTCCTCTTGCGACTTTGCGAGGGGCCAAGCCCGCTGCATTTCTATCGGAACCGCTGTCAACGGTCGATAGTAGCCGGCCCACTCACCATTGACCACAGCGCCATTATAGCGCTTGGAGCCACGTTTGGCAACATGATTCGAGACAATCACCTGACAGTGTCCTGACAGGGCCCCATCAAGGCCGGCGTCGAAGGCTCAAGGGGGGCGCAGGTCGTGCGTTGGACGACTCGGCGTTCTGCCCTATAATGCGTTCAGGATGCGTAGC
>CAZTMY010000149.1:0-6074 GCA_964614895.1 uncultured Anaerolineales bacterium | reverse complement strand
GGCCTGTGCGCCCTCGCACAGAGCGGCTCCACCTGGAGCGCGCCCTCTGGCTTTGCCGAGCCCGTCATCGTCGCGCTGGCGGTTCTCACGGCCCTGCTGAGCGTCGGCGCTATTGTCGCCACCCTAGCGCTAGCCCTGCAGCGTTGGGCCCGCTCGGTGGTTGTGGATCAACTGGCGCCCGAATTCTTGCTGATCGGCTGGCTCCTGATCGGCACCCTGGGGATCGCTCTGACCACCCGCGACCTCGGCCAGGTCGGACGGGCCATGATGATCCCGGCCGCCAGCGCCTGCCTGGGCGCCACGATGTCGCCGCGCCTGGGCCCTGCTTGGCAGCGCGTACGTCGCGGCCTGACGGCGACACTGCTGGTGGCCTTGGGCCTGATGAGCCTCTCCGGATACGCGGCCCAGGGTCCCAACCTACGCGCCACCCAGGCTCTCCGGCAGCATCTCGCCGAGGCCGTAACGTCTTCCGACGACCTCTATTTCCTGGCCGAGCCCAACGCCCCATCGCCCTATGGCCCACGTGGCTGGCGCTATTTGCTGGCCGATTGTCACCCGATCGTCGTCGAGCCGGAAGACGGTGTTCTCGCCCTGCCCCTGCCCTTGGGTCGCGACGCCTGTTACGTCCTACCTGCGCCAGCGTCCCAACAACTGGCCGCCCTAGAGGCCCTAGACGCCGAATCGCTGACCATGCCCAACGGCTGCACGGACTATACGCCGCTGCTCTATCACCTGCCCGCAGCAAAGCCCGCTCAGATCCTGGCCCTGGCCCGGCAGCGCGCCGATGTCCCGTTTGCGGCGGGAATTCATCTGCTGGGTTACACCTGGCCCACGGATAAAAGTTGCGACACCTCGGCCAACCTGACCACCACCTGGCTCATTACCGAGCCCGTCCAGGAGGGGCGCCCCAAGCTCCTAATCCAGCTCCTCGCCGATGGGCAGCCCGTCGCCGAGAGCAACGGCCTGGGCCTAGACGTCCGTCTCTGGCAACCCGACACGGCCGTCATTGCCTGGCACCCCATCACGCCCGGCAGATTGACCCCTGGACGATACCAGCTCGCCCTAGGGTTCTACGACGCTGACACACTAGAGCCATACCCACCGACTAGCTCGCCAGGAGACGCCATCCTAATGACAGGGCTGGCCGTTTCGCGACCCCAATAGGAGGAGTAGACATGGACTGGACTGTCAGCTTTGTCAACTGGCTCACTAGCCAACTGCAGTGGATGCCCACAGAGGTCGTGCAAAGAGCGTCCGAAATGGCCTGGTCGCGCGGCAGCGAGCGCCTACTCGACATGCTCCTCGGAAACCGCGAGGCTGAAGAGGTGCGCGCTCTACTAGAGCGCGAGCCCGTCGCGGGGCCGCGCCCCGCCGCCGTGCTGCTGCCCGGCATCATGGGCTCGCTGCTCGCCAGCATCCGCGGCATCAGCGCCCTGCTCTGGTACGCCCCCCGCATCATCCTGGACGGCCACCTCAATCTGTTGGATCTCAACGCCCAGGGCGATGGCGACCGCTCGCCTGACGTGGAGATCGTGCCCGTCGGCATCGAAAAGATCACCTACCTGAAGCTGATCCTCACCCTTGCGCGCCTCACCCGCCTGTACGAGTTCCCGTATGACTGGCGCCGACAACTCGAGGTCAACGCCCATTTGCTCCACCAATCGCTGCTGCGTTGGACTGAGGCAGCCCCCAAACGTCGGTTCACGCTGGTATGCCACAGCATGGGCGGCATGCTAGCCCGCACCTATGCCGCCCTCTACCCGGCAGAGTCGGAGCGACTGATCGACCGGATCATCATGCTGGGCACGCCGCTTCACGGCACCGCCGTTGCGGCCTGCATCTTTGATGGCAGCACGCCGCAAGTTAGCACGGTACAGCGCCTAAACCCACAGAACGACGTCATCAGCTTTGCCAGCAACCTACCCTCAGCCTACCAGCTACTTCCAGCCCCGCCCGATAGCTTTACGCCCGACCGTCCCTATCCCCTAGACTGGAACATCTACGACGCCCAGGCATGGGGCCTCCCCAACGTGCGGCAGGATTACCTCGATCGAGCGCGAGAGTGGCACAACCTGCTGGCCAACGCTGACCCCCAGATCGAAATGGTCATGATAGCCGGCTGCCACCACGACACCATCACCGACGTCCACCTAAGCCTCGATGGCGACAATGCGCCCGCACTGGAGCCCATTCGCCATGACGAGAGGTACAAAGGCGGCGACAGCCAGGTGCCCCTCTGGTCCGTCCGCCATCCTGCTGTTACCACCTATTATGTCGCTTGCTCGCACACCGAGCTGCCCGGCTATCAGAAGGTGCTGGACGGGTTGGCTCAGCTATTGGCCGGTGAGGCACCCGACCTGCCACGCGAGGTGCCCGAGCGGCCCGCGTCCCTGCTCGAACGTATCGCTCCCGCGCCCCTGCTCGAACAGGTAAGCGAGCTACGTCGCCACATCGAGTCCGGCCAGATCCGCAGCGAGGATATCCGCAGGATGACCTTCCTAGAATAGGCTGGCCATACCCAATGATTTGACATATCGCAAATGTCCTGCTATCCTCTGTGTGCCTTTTGGGGCCACAGCCCTGCCGACCGGTAGGTTCGATATCAAGGACGTATCTGCCGCCCTCGAGTTGGGCGGCAGTTTTCGTTATGAGCAACAGACAGTCAAGTGAAGGAGACAGAAGAACGCATCATGAGTTCAAACTATGTACGCATCACCCCTCTCGGAGGGTTAAGCGGTATCGGCAAGAACTGCACGATCTTTGAGACCGAGCAGGACATTGTCGTCGTCGATGCCGGCCTACAGTTCCCCGAGGACGAACTGTTGGGGGTGGACCTAGTCATCCCCGACATCACCTATCTGCAAGAGAACCAGCACAAGATCCGCGGATTTGTCATCACGCATGGCCACGAGGACCACATCGGGGCGCTGCCGTTCGTGCTCCGCGAGATCGGGGCGCCGATCTATGCCACGCCGCTCACGCGCGGCCTCATCGAGGTCAAGCTCCGTAACGCCGAGCGCGACCGCGCCGACCTCAGGACCATGCTACCAGGCAGCGAAATCACGCTGGGTGACTTTCGCATCATGCCCTACCACGTCACGCACTCGATCCCCGATGCGGTGGGCCTCGCCATCCACACGCCGCTAGGGCTGATCGTGCACAGCGGCGATTTCAAGATCGATCACACGCCCATCGAGGGCAAAGCTCTAGACCTATCCTCGCTGGCGCGGTTCTCCACTGAAGGCGTGCTCCTCTTGCTCTCGGACAGCACCAATGCCGAGACCCCCGGCTATACCGTGTCCGAGTCCGAGCTGGTAGATACCTTTGAGCAAGTGTTCGCTAGCGCGCCTGGGCGCATCATCGTGACAACGTTCGCGTCGCTGCTGTCACGCATCCAGCTCGTCATCGAGACGGCGGAAGAGTTCGGGCGCCGCGTCGCCCTTGCTGGCCGTAGCATGGAGCAGAACACCCGCATCGCCCACGATCTCGGTCACCTGCACTACCCGCCCGGCACCATGGTCACGCTCGATCAGGTCTCTCGCCTACCAGACGACGAGGTCTGCATCATCGCCACTGGCTCGCAAGGCGAGCCCAACGCGGCCCTAGCGCGCATGGCCCAGGGGCGCTATCGCGACGTCAAGCTCAAGAGCGGCGATACGGTGCTCATCTCGGCCAAGGCCATCCCTGGCAACGAGACGGCCATCTACCGTAACGTCGACGACCTGTTCCGACGCGGCGCCAACGTCGTCTATGGGGAGAAGGCCGGCATCCATGTGTCCGGCCACGCGGCCCAGGAAGAGCTAAAGATGCTCATCAGCCTGCTGCAGCCACGTTACTTTATGCCCATCCACGGCGCCTACCGTATGCTACAGATGCATGCCAACCTGGCCATGAGCCTGGGAATGCCCCAGGACGATATCTTTATCATGGAGAACGGCGATCGTCTTAAGCTGACTCACCACGGCGCCGAACTGGAAGAGCCGCTGCAACTGGACGATGTCTATGTGGACGGCGCACTCGTGGGCGATGTGGGCGCCACCATCCTGCGCGACCGACGCGCGCTGGCCCATGAGGGCCTCGTGATCGCCCGCGTCACACTGAATGGCGGTGGCGTGAGGCTCGCTGAAGAGCCGGACATCATCTCACAGGGTTTCGTGTGGATGCCCGAGGCTGAGGATCTCATCGAGGAAGCCCGCAAGGCCATCGTCAAGGTGGTCGAGTCGCAGGATGACATGGAGGACACTGACGCCCTGACGCGTCGCATCAAGCGCCGACTGGAGAACCTGTTCTATACAGAGACCCGCCGTCGCCCCGTGGTCATCCCAGTGATAAGCGAGGCCTAGACAAGAGGCGAGAGTAGATCCTCTCGCCTACAGAACACTCCTTCCACCTCTCTCCCTACCCCACGATGGGCATGGGAGAGAAGCCAGGGGGAGGAGTTACTCGCAACGGTACTCCGCTGGGGGCAGCGCTCGCTTGACTCTACGCCTCCATAGGCAGCGACACCGGCTTGTGCGTCTCGGCCGACTTGTACGCCGCTAGCACGATCTCTAGGGCGGCACGGCCTGCCTGCCCGTTGCAGGGCGGATCTATGCCTTCGAGCACGGCATTGGCAAAGCCCTCCACGATCTGGCGGCGCGACGAGGCCTTGCCCCCGAACGGCAGCTCTTGCCACTTGCTCGCCTGGCTGCCCTCAGGCGCGTTCTCCATCCAGATGAGCGCGGGAGCCGGCACACCCGAACGCGGCAGCACGATCTGGCCCTTGGTGCAAAAGATACGTGGACCCGTCGCCTCGCCATAGTGGCCGCCGCGGGCCGCCGAGGAGGCATGGATACTGCCGATAGCGCCGTTGTCGTACCGCATCGTCACAGCGATGGTGTCCTCCACCTCCACCGGTGTCGCCAATGTGTCAGCCTCTGCAAAGACCCTCTTGACCTCCAAGCCCGTCACCCACCGGACGGTGTTGATGTCGTGGCTCAGGTTCATAATCAGGATACCGCCAGCGGCCCTGGCCTTTAGGCTGCGCCAATCGGTCTTGATGCGGCCCGTGTAGCCACCCGTCCAGTACGACGCGGGCTTGTCGGCGTCCACCACAAAGCGCACCGCCATGATGTCGCCTAGCAGGCCGGATCGCAGCATGTCCCGCGCCGCTGACGATGGCCCGTCCACCTGCGCGAAATAGGCCACGCCCAGACGCACGTCATTGGCCCAGCATGCCTCGATCAGCGCATCCGCATCGGCCAGCGTCGTCGTGATGGGCTTTTCCATCAATACATGCTTGCCCGCCTTGGCCGCAGCGATGCCGATATCCGCATGGGTGTCATGCGGTGTGGCCACATAGACAGCGTCCACATCGGGGTTGGCGAACACATCCTCGGCATTGGTGGTAGTAGGCACGTGATACAGCTCTGCCACATCGTCCAACACCTTGGGCGACACGTCCATCAGCATGGCGACCTCAGCGTTGCTGGCCACCGATAGTGCCTGCAACGTCGCCGTAGCGATCTCGCCACACCCGATCACGCCAAATCGCACTGTCTCTCCCATGAGGGCCTCATCTCCTGTCTAGTCTAGTCTCACGTAACTCACGGGCGGCATTCTAGCCCTGCAGAGCCTCACCGCCAAGCGCCAGATCATCGGGGCCCGGCGCGGCCGCACGCATCCCCCTGCTCACGCACCTCGGCGCGCCAGCGCCCGCTCGGCGTCTGTCATGCGCTCGCAGGCGTAACGCAGTGTCGAGGCCGGCATAGCGTCCCCGTGCGCCTGCAGGAACCCGATCACCGCGTCCATATCACCCTTGCAGAGCTCCTTCAGACTCCAGCCGATGGCCTTTTGCACATAGGGCTCCTCGTCCTGGAGGAGCTTCCGGCAGAGCTCCAGCAGGAGGTCCGTCTCGCCTCCCTTGCGGGCGGCCGGGATCAGCGTCACCAAGGCGGCGCGCCGCCGCCACACGTTGGGGCTCTCGGCCCACTCTCGCAGCAACGCCGCCCGCGCACCATCCCTGGCAGCCAGTGGCCCTGCCACCTTCAAGCAAAAGCTGTCCGTGGTCCCCCAATTGTTGAACCAGTCCAGCC
>CAZTMY010000148.1:0-6125 GCA_964614895.1 uncultured Anaerolineales bacterium | reverse complement strand
TAGAGCATATGGATGGCTGCCGTGTACTCGAAACCGGTCATCACCTCGTTAGCATAGGGCACGGGCACCTCCGGTCGGCCGCCCCGTGGCCAGGTACACATCAGCAGGGCGCTCTCGTCGCTGAGTGCAAAGCTCCGCATGTGGTTAAAATGGCCATAGAGATCGTCGCGATGGTTATACCGGTAGATGCTAGCCAACGTCGTCCGGACGTGGTCGGGATCAAGCAGATGCCCCAGTCCGCAAACGTGGGCCACAAACTGCCCGGCTAACTGATCCACCAAGCAGCCCGAGCCCACCTGATATTCTGGAGCCGTCGGATCGCTGGCGCCCATATCAGAGCGCAGACCGTCCGCGATGGGCTCATCAGGCATCGTCGGCTCGATGATCTGCTCATAGTACGCGCCGTTGAACAGATGCGCATCCACCCAAGCGCTGCCCCGATCGGCCATCTCCTGGCAACGCTCAGCAAAGCTGTCGTCGCCAACATGGCGAGCCATCCTCTCCGCCGCTCGCAAAGCCCCCAGGTACCAGCCTGCCATGAGAGGATTGGGCCCATAGTACTCGACATCCAGCGTGTTGTGCTGACATCCCTCCATCACGCCGTCCTGGTCAGCGTCCCAACCACCGGGAACCCAGGCAAAAGCCAATGCCCGCTTTACCTGTGGCCAGAGCTCCCTGAGCCACTCGTCATCGCCAGCAAGCTGCCACTCGCGGTACGCCTTCAGGATGCACCCCATCTGACCATCGGCCGCAGCCAGCGGGAATGCCGTGGCGCGCTCCAAGGGCAAGCTCACGCGAAAGCTCATGTGGCCGCTCTCGTCGGTGGCGTGCAGGAACTCTGTCTCGCGCATGCTGCGAGCCAGCGTCCCAAAGAGGAACGCGGTAGCCTGCTCGTAATTCCACACATGCGTACACGAGCCCAAGCAGCAACCCCGATCGTCGCAACAACCCTCCCATCCAAAGAAGCGACCATCCTCGGTGCGAAAACACGTCTGCGTCCGCAGAGTGCTGACGTTATAGAGCGCCGCCTCCTTGACCACGTCCGGCAGATCCGACCGGCAGAAAGCGCCCACGAACCGCAGCGTCGCCTCCTCCAACGTGTCCAAACGTGGCATGACGCTCTCCGCCACGTCCCAGGCATCGGCGTATTGCGTGGCATAGTAGTTGCCCACCCGATCCGGCCGGACGCAGCACTCATCGTAGCTGCTGACCCCCGTGGGACCAGGCGTCCAGGTCGGTCGATTCGGGAACACCCACGTCAGCAGAAACGTCACCCGCACCTCAGCGGCGGGAGGCACCATGACGCTAGTGCACAGGCCGCCAAGCGGTGCGTCAGCGTCGGGTGCGTCGCGGACATCCAGGCGCCCGTCAGCCATTAGATCATCCCACAAGCCCAGTAACTGCCCTCCCCACCGCCCCTTGTCCCAACCGGTGAAGTAGCTCAGATCCTTGCCATCGGTTGTCAGCGCGATGCTGCCCCATTGCGGGGCATCCTTTGGCACGCCCTCAGAGGTCATCATGAGGCCAGAAACGCCGGCCCCCTCGCGAAAAACCGTCCGGTTGGCCACCGGCTCGCCCTCGTGCCCATCCGCCCCCACAAAGTTGCGCATGCAACCAGTGACGCTGGCTTCCACAGGTTGGCCTGTCGGGTTATGCAGCACAAAGCGAAACGCCGCCATCGGGATGCCGCTCGTATCGGGATCCGCGGGCACCAGCGGGTTGAAGGCCTCCAGCCGCACATCCAGGGGACACTCGGGGTCAGACAGCAGAACTTGGCCAAAAGGGTAAGCCGAGCCAAAAGCGCACGCACGAAAGCGCGGCAGACCGTGATAGGCGGCCTGCGAGCCACTCCAGCCTTCAAAGGGTGGCTGCAAAGCCCCCTCCAAGGCGCGCACCTGCGGGTTACCATCCTCAGGACGCGTCCACAGGATGAACACCGACTCCCCGCCATTGTACCCCACTGCGGGGCAGTTCATGATCTCCCAATCCTGTAGGTTCCCGCGCCCGCCCAGCGACACCGTACCCGTACCGATGCCGCCCAAGGGCAGCGCCACGCGAGCCAGCCGACGCTCGCGATACTCGGTTAGCAGGGGCCAAACTGCATTCCAAGCTAGTGTCATGAGAGCTCCTGTCTGGCAGTCCGAGCTGCCCTCTTCTGATGGGCAGCCAAGATCGATGTGGCCACCACCATAGCGCCCACCATCGCGAGATGTCAAGCGTCCTGGCCGCAACCAGAGGCTACCCAGCCCAGCTCCCACGAGATAGAGCCCTTTCCGGGCCGTGCCACGGCCGACGCCGAGAGCGCACGATTGACAGACACTCGCCCCTCTGCTAAGCTGGCACCATTAGGATGATGCCAGCGGAGGCAAGATGCTGACCGCGAGAGCCATGACCCCTATCTGCTGTGAGGAGCGCCAAGCGCCGTCTTGCCGACCGCGCCTCCGTCCACTGCGCCTAGCCATCGCCGCCAAGGGCTGCATGGGGGGCCCTCCCCCCTTCACGATGGCCTCACCTCTGCCCTGACCGTCTCGATCGTGCGCTTACCTCCCATGCGCCGCCAACCTTACGTTGGCATCACGTGGCGATAGCCAAAGGAGCATCATGAACCAGAAGATCTTGGTGGGCGTTGCCTGGCCCTATGCCAACTCTCACTTGCATCTCGGGCAATTGGCGGGAGCCTACATCCCGCCGGACATCTTTGCGCGTTACCATCGACTGCGCGGCAATGATGTACTCATGGTGTCCGGCTCGGATACCCATGGCACACCCATCACTGTGACGGCCGAACGCGAGGGCATCAGCCCCAACGAGGTTGTCCAGCGCTACCACCAGAGCTTTCTCAATTCTCTACAAGGGCTGGGCATCTCCTTCGACCTATTTACCCATACCGACACCGAGAACCACTGGCGGGTCACGACTGACATGTTCACGCGCATGCTAGAGAAGGGCTACATCTACAAAGAGACCATGCGCGCGTTCTATGACCCCGTCGCCGAACGCTTCCTGGCGGACCGCTACGTCGAGGGCACATGCCCCTTCTGCGGCTTTGACAACGCCCGTGGCGATCAGTGCGACAACTGTGGCAAGCCGCTGGACGCGCTCGAACTCATCGAGCCGCGCAGCCGGTTCTCCGGGACCAAGCCCGAGATCCGCGAGACCGAGCACTTTTTCCTGGATCTGGCCCAGTTCAACGGCCCGCTCACCGAATACGTCCTAGCGCATGAGCACTGGCGTCCCAGCGTGCGCAATTTCAGCCTGAATCTGCTGCGCGAGGGCCTGCGGGGACGTGCTATCTCGCGCGACATCGACTGGGGCATCCCGGTACCAGTGGAGGGCTACTCACACAAGCGCATCTATGTCTGGTTTGATGCCGTCATCGGCTACTATGCGGCCAGCATCGAGTGGGCTCAACATACGGGTGTGCCCGACGCGTGGCATGAGTGGTGGGACCAGGATACCGATGCCAGATCCTATTACTTCGTAGGCAAAGACAACATCTTTTTCCATACCCTGATCTGGCCTGCCATGCTTATGGCTTACGGCGGCCTCAAGCTGCCTTACGACGTCCCCGCGAACGAGTGGCTGACGCTGGAAGGACGCAAGCTGTCCTCCAGCCGCAACTGGGCCGTCTGGGCGCCCGATTACTTGGAGCGGTACGATCCCGACCCGCTGCGTTACTGCCTGACCGTCCACGCTCCCGAGACCTCGGACTCGGATTTTACCTGGCAGGACTTTTACGAGCGGAACAACAACGAGCTGGTCGGCACCTGGGGCAATCTGGCTTACCGAATGCTGAGCTTTGCCCAGCGAAACTTCCAGGGCGCCGTTCCTCACCCAGGCGAGCTCTACGACGAGGACCAGCAGATCCTCCAGGCGACGGCTACTGCCTACGACGAGGTCGGCGCGGCCATCGAGGCCTGTCGGTTCCGTAACGCCGTGGGCAGCGCCATGGCCCTAGCACGCGAGGCCAACCGCTATCTGGACGCGGCCGCGCCCTGGAAGCAACTCAAGACAGACCGAGAGCGAGCAGCTACCACTACCTATGTCACCCTGCGCGTCATCGACTCGCTCAAGATACTCTTTGCTCCGTTCCTGCCCTTCTCCTCGCAAGCACTTCACGAGGCGCTAGGCTACCAAGGTAGCATCATAGGGACGCAACGTGTCGAGCACGTCCAGGAGAACGCGCATCAACACACGGTCCTCACCTACCAGCACAACCTGTCGGGTGATCTATGGCATCCCAGCGACCTCGCGCCCGGTCAGCCACTGGGCGACGTCAAGCCGCTCTTTGTCAAGCTGGACGAAAGCATCGTGGAAGACGAGATCGAGCGCCTACATAGGCATTCCCGTTCCAGCTAGAGGAGGCGCTGTGCACACATCCCAGAAGGGGCACCTCATTACACCCCGAGCAGAGCGACGGATCCTGGTCGCTCTGCTCGGGCTCTATCTGATCCTTGCCGTGCAATTCGCGCTGGGCACGCCACTGTGGCAGGTGCCCGATGAACCAGCTCACTATAACTATGTGCGTCACATAGCTAAAACCTGGAGCCTGCCTGAGCTAAAAGAGGGCGATTACTCCCATTACTATTTTGATACTGCCAAGCGCTATCGCTTTGTGGGGATGGACATGACGCGATTTCGCTACGAGTCGCACCAGCCCCCGCTCTACTACCTGCTGATGGCACCGGTCTACGCGGCGGCCAACAAGCTCGGCCTCAACCCCGCGTACGCTATCCGCGTCGCTTCGGTGCTCTTGGGACTCGTAGCCCTGCTATTAGGCTATCATGCCGTGCGGCACGTGTTCCCAGACGACCCGCGCATTGCGCTGGGAGCGACGGCGTTCGCGGCTGTGCTGCCCATGCATCTCACCATGATCGCAGGAGTCAACAACGACGTTCTCGCCGAGTTAATGATTGCCGCGGTCGCACTGCAGCTCGTCAAGCCAGCGCAGCCACGGTGGACGTGGCGCCGTGCCGCGCTGATCGGGGTGACGCTAGGGCTGGCCGCCCTCACCAAGCTGCAGAGCTATGTGGCTTTTGGCCTGGTCGCTGTGGCCTTGGCGTGGGATCACTTTGCCAACAGCGAGACAGATCGACGCCTGTCCATTGGCCGCGCCCTAGGGCTAGGGGCGATCATCCTGATCATCGCTCTCCTGGTCGTAGCGCCATGGCTACTTCACAACGCTCGGGTCTACGGCTGGAACGACTTGCTGGCGCTACAGAGACATGACCAGGTAGTAGAGGGCCAACTCACCACTGCCGATTTCATCCATTCCAACGGCGTCAAGGCCCTGCTCGTGAGCCTAGTGCAGACGACCTTCCAGAGCTTCTGGGGTCAGTTTGGGTGGATGGGCGTCGTGCTGCATCCACGCTTCTACCTTGCCGCGGCGCTCTTGAGCGGCGTCGTATCCTGTGGGCTCGCGGCCACGGTGCTCCGCGTCGCAAAGCGCCGCTGCCCTAACCAGGCCAAGCGCCGCGGAGCGATGCTCATGGTTGCCTGGGGTCTGATCACACTAGCGGGGTACCTTTGGTGGAATACGAGCTACGTGCAGCACCAGGGTCGCTATCTCTTCCCAGCCATCGTCCCCCTCGGGGCAGCCTTTGCCATCGGGCTTCGTGAGCTCTTTGTGGGGGACCAGAGGATACCGTATCTCGCCCTCGCTCTCTTGTTCCTATACCTAGTGATCGACGGGCTCTGCTCCCACGACATCAAGCTCTTCAGCACCTTGATGGTAATCGGCACAGGTTGCCTCTTGGCTGCGGGGAGATGGCTCGAAAAGCACTGGCCTGGCACCGCCATGGCGGCGATCTATCTCACAATCGGCGCCTATGGGGTCTATTGCCTCTACGGCTATGTGATCCCGGTGCTATCGCCCTAGCCAGAGCTAGCTGCGATGCCAGCGAAGCGAACCATCTAGCAGATAATTGGGATTCGGATACCATCCTGAAACCTGGGCGGTGTATCATAAGTGGGGAGGTGGTGCAGAGTTCTAGTCACTGCTTGTGGGAGGGATGGTCCGTGCGCCAACTACGCTTTGCCGTCGGGGTATCCTTGTTCATGGCCGTGTTCACTGTGTTCATCTCGGGCTTTATTGTGCAATCGCGCAGCGATTTTCAGTTCATCCT
>CAZTMY010000147.1:0-6146 GCA_964614895.1 uncultured Anaerolineales bacterium | reverse complement strand
ACCTCGTGTCGGGTGTACTGGTCCGAGTAGGCCCGCATCATCCAGCCCACACGCATGGACCAGAACGACGTATAGTCGCCCTCGATGGCAAAGGGGATGTAGCCAGCATCCTTGATCTTCTGGCACCAGCCAATGAACTGATCCCAGGTGGGCTGCGAGGGGACATCGGTGATGCCGACTTCCTCAAAGATGCGCTTGTTATAGAACCAGAGCACCTGGACGGTCTCCAGGTTCAACACATAGGCCTTGCCCTCGATGGGATCGGTCATAGCGTCGACGGCCCAGGCCTCCATATCCTCGCGCCAGGGCTGATTGGTGTAGGGGCTGGTCTTGTCAAAGTAGGGGGCCAGGTCCACGAACTTGCCCGCATTTAACAGATCAGCCACCACGTTGGCGGACACAAGGCTGACCTCAGGGGTGCCGGCGGCGAACTGGGCCCGGATCCACTCCTGGTAGCCCTCGCCGGGCTTGAGCTCCACGCGTACATCCACTTTGGGGTGCAGCGCCTCATAGGCCAGCGCCACGTTCTCCCAAGTCTGGGTGTCGCTGCCAGAGAGGCTGATGACGATGGTGCCCTCGAGCTCCTTCTCGGGCTCGGGCGTCACCTCGATCTCGACTACCTCTTTTTCGGTGACGACGACGGTCTCCTTGACGACTTTCTCGACCTCTTTCTCGACCTCGACGGTCTCCTTGACCACCTTCTCGACCGTCTGGACGACCACCTCAGGCTTGCAGGCCGCAACGATGCCGGCTGCCGAGCCCAAGGCGGCTATGCGCAGGAATCTACGACGGTTCAGCTTATGATCGTTCACGCTCTCCTCCATTTGCTCTTTCTTCGCTCGCTTCATCTGTCCTAGCTCCTGTCATCTAGGCGAGCGACACACGCCGCACGAACACTGTGATGAGGATGATGCCGGCACCTCCTTCCCGCCGCCACTCCGGCCCCAAACACACCATAGCGCCCAACCCACGAGGTTGGGTGTTTGGACCACCCCGACCACACGGACGCGGCCCCTCCTTTCCCTACATGTGCATCTTATCATAGTTCGGCATCTTGTTCAAGGGGGATAGCGTTTTGCTGTGTGCCGGATTTGTGCCATATTTGGGCCATCAGGGGGTATGCAGGCTGTATGGCGCACTAGGCACACCCGAAGATTCGCCAGAGGTGCCTACACGTTGAACAGGATCTCCAGGATGTCGCCATCTTTCACGACATAGTCGCGTCCCTCGAGCCGGAGCTTGCCCGCCTGACGCGCGCCTGCCAGCGTACCGCCGTTCGCTAGTAGATCATCGTACGAGACCACTTGGGCTCGGATGAACCCGCGCGCTAGGTCGGTGTGGATGGCACCGGCTGCCTTCACAGCTGTGCTTCCGGCGGGGATAGTCCAGGCCTTGACCTCGTCCTTGCCCACCGTGTAGAAGGAAATCAGACCCAAGTGCCGGTACGCCTCCGCCAGGAGGCGATCCCGTCCCAACTGAGAGACGCCGAGATCTTCCAGAAAGGCGTAGCGATCCTCGGGCAGCAACTCGGCCAGCTCCGCCTCGATCTGGCCGTATACGCGGACGTAGCCGAGCCCGCGCGCCTGGGCCAGGGCTGCGAGATCAGCGTCGTCATAGCCCAGACCCTCATGAGCGTTTAGCACCAACACCTGGGGCTTGAGCGTGAGAAAGGCGTATCCGCTCAGGGCTTTGCGACCAACTTCTGTTAGGTCCAGCGTGCGCAGGGGTTTTTCCTCCATGAGGTGGGCCTGGCAGCGCTCCAGGAGTTCCGCCTCGGCAGCTTCTGATGGTGCCCGCTTGCCGCGGCCATTCCCCATACGCGATAGGCGGTTCTCGATGACCTGCAGGTCACGCAGGATCAGCTCAGTCTCCAGCAGACGCCAGTCACGAGCCGGGTCAACCTTGCCCTCAGGGTGAGGCACGGCGTCGTTATCGAACGCCCGCACGACGTGGAGTAGAGCTGTGGCTTCAGCCGCAAAGGTCAGCAGATCCTTGCCTACGGCTGGGCCCTGCCCATTGCTGGGGGCTATGCCCGCCAGGTCCACGATGCAGATAGATGCCGGGGTCGCCTTATGGGGTTGAAAGAGCTCCACCAAGCGATCGAACCGGACATCAGGCACGGATATCACCGCGCGGTGGGGGGCAATGGAACTGCCGGCGTATGCCTTGGTGGCTACGCCGGCGTTAGTGACAACGTTATAGATGGTGGTCTTGCCTGCCAGAGGCAGGCCTACTAGGCCGCAGGTGAGCATGGCTCCTTAACCTCGTCGTTTCCTGATGAATCGGCGCCGTCGGCTGAACCGGCGCCCGGGGTTGCGCTAGTACTGCTCGAACCGCCCGACGCTGAGGACGAACACGGTGGCCCGATGGGGCTCACGGCCGGTCGGTTGCCCGTCGGACACGATCTCGGGACCGGCCTGCTCGTTGATGATCCCGAGCGCCTTGTCCGTATCCTTGTCGTCCACGCCGATCAGCAACGTGGTGTTGCCGCGTCGCCAAAAACCGCCGGTGCTACTGATCTGTGTGACCGCTATGCCCGCTTGGTTGAGCGCCGACGTCACGGCCGGCGCATGATCGTCCCGAACGATGGCCATGAGTAGCTTCATGACGGACCTCCTACCAAGTGCGCGGCGTGGGTGGGGTGCCATCAGCCGCTAGTCGGCGAGCTCCACGGGGATGCGCAGGCTCTGCTGAGCGCTCTGAACCTCCACATATAGAGGCTCGCCTGATCGCGGTTCTGCCCCCTTATATTCTACGACAATTCTTACGCCTTTACCAGGCTTCACGTCACATAGATGTCGCGAGAGGATTAGCTGTGGCACACTACCAAACAGCTCGGACCTCGCGGGCGCCAGGCCCCGGTTTCGGAGGACCAGCCGTCCTTGGTAGGCATCCTCACCGGGGTGCAGGACGATGGTCTCTGTGGCGCTGACCAGGTCGGGCGCAAAGGAAACCGCCAGCTTCACCCGCACTGTCACCTCGCCGCCGTTGGATGTGATGGCGAGCGTGGCTTCGTCCTCGGTCGCGTCCTCGGAGAACTCGCCCATGTCCGTGTGCAGGCCCACGGCCAAGGAACGCCCGGTGGGGCAGTCAAAGGCGCTGCGCTCAGTGACCAGCCAGGTGCGGTCGCTGGCGATGACGCCCTTGAGCGTGCCCAAGCCGTGATTGAAGATGCGTATGGTGCCTTGCGTGGGCTGCCGGTTGATGCTGGGCCCTAGGCAAAGCTGGGTGGTATCAGTGGCCAGCAGTGGGGCGGCGATCCCCACACGTAATGGGATCTTGATCCGACCGGCGTCAGACGTGATGGCCAACGTCGCTTCGGCGGTCTGCTCCTCCGATCCCAGTGCCAGGCCGTAGGCCGTCAAGGTCAGCGTCTCGGTATCGCCCGGCGCGATCACCCCGGAGGTAGGTGTCACTTCGACCCATTCGGCATCGACAGCGGCGCTCCAGCCCAGTTGGCCCGTGCCGGTGTTGCTGATTTGCAGGCTCAGCGTCTCGGTGTCTGAGCGCTCGATGTAGCGAAAGTCTAGCGCTTCCGGCTCGACCGCCAACGCCGGCTTGAGCACGCGCAAGCGGGCCGGTAGTTCAATCAGTCTCATCTCGGAGACGAGGCGTACCGCGGCATCGGTTCTGGTCTCGCCCTCGGCTTGGAGGGCCTCGAGATCAGCGACCAGGCTCAGCGCGACCGTAGCGCCTGGCTCTATGCTGATATGGGTCGTGCGCGAGCCATCAGCGAAGGAGAGCCACGGCACCAAGACGTCAGCCCGGGCCACCAGCAGTGCGTTGCCGTCGTTGCGTAAGCGGACGTCGCCCTGGGCGCGCTCATGCGGGCGTACCTCGCCCAGGTCCACGATCTCATCGATGAGCACTAGCCGCGGGGCTCGGATCTCGGCACGCAAGGGCAGCACAGCGTCGCCGCCGTTGGTCCGAATCTGCAGGGCCCGCTCAAGGTTGAGGGGGCCAGGTGCCATGTTCGCTGTAGAGAGAACCAGGCTGAGTTGAACGGTCTCGCCAGCAGGACAGATGAACCGAGCGGGATCGACTTGGAGACACGGGGCATGGCTTCGGGCGCTGCCACGCAGCTCGGCATCCCCGGTGTTGTGCAGCATCAGCACGGCTGTCAGCGTATCATCGGGATGCACTTCGCCAAACGTCAAGGCATCCACTCCGAGCTGGAGCTGGGGCTTGGCGAGGAACACTTGGGCGGCGATTCGTGCCTGGCCGCCGTCGCTGTCCACGAGCAAGGCGTCATCTTGCGCCGTCAAGCCACGCGTCAAGGCCTCGCTGCGAAGCGACACAGGCAGGCGCACCTGCTGGCCGCCCATGCACTGGAAAGCTTCGCGCTGCGGCACCAACCACGGGGCATTGGCGACAACCCGGCCCGTCAAGGCGCGCCGACCTCGATTTTCTAATACTAATATCTGTTGGCTACGATCAGTTGCTGTTTGTTGGCCGAAATCCAGCTCTGGCGTCACCACGTGCAACAGTGGGGCGGTGCGAACCTGGGCGCGTAAGGCGATGGAGGTAGTGCCGGCGTTGCTCTCTACTTCCACGGCGCGTGGTATTGCTATGTCCTCGCTGGGCAGATCTCGCGCGACGATAGTCAGTAGCACACGAGCCTGTTTGCCCGGGGGTAGTTCGAATGCCCGGTTTGGCGCGCTGACACCGACGATGCGGCTGACCACACGGGCCTGCAAGGGAGCATCACCAGTATTCCGGACGCGAAGCGCGACACGCCTAGTGTCACTCGGGCCGAGATCCTGGAAGTTTAGCGCAGTGGGCTGCACGGCTAGATGTGGCTTGCCCTGGGGTGGGGACAGCTCGGTCGAGCGAGCATCTGTAACACTCCCCGTGGGGGGGGCGGACGGAGCCGGTTGGTGACGATCAATGACCTCGGCTTGCGAGGGACCATATCGCTCGTCACGCGTATATCCAAAGTCGGCCATGCTGGGACCGCGGCGCCTTGAGGGGCGGGCTATACGCTTTGCGCGTGGCGTGCGTGCTGCCACCGATTGCCGCGCGCGTGCGATCCAGCCTTGCATGGGCTCGGGAGCAGCGGATGCACCATCCGCCAGGGCGCTCGCTAGGTCTGCCACGCTGGCAAAGCGTTGGTCGGCATCCCGATGGGCGGCTCGCGCGATGACACGAACCAGTCTACGCGAGATGCCCGGCGCGGCACGCTGCAGGGATGGAGCACCGCGCGTGCCTTCTTCCAGCAACACGTTAGCCAGCAAGGCATACAGCAAGCGGCCTAGGATGTACACGTCGCTTGATTGGGAGAGGGGGCCTGTTTCCAGCTCGGGAGCGCCGTAGCCCGTGATGGTTCCGTATGGCCCATAGCTAGGATCAGTGCCCGCGAATAGATAGCTCAGGCCGAGGTCTACCAGACGGACCGCGCCGTCGGGCGTGACCATGACATGGCCGGCTGATAGGAATGGCACATAGATGGGCTCAGGCAGCGTGTGCAGATACTGTAGCAGCACGCAGAGCTGGCGGCCCCAGTTCCGCGCTAGATCGGGAGAGATTCGTAAATAGGGCGATGCGATGACTTGGCGAAAGCTGAGGCCAGGGATGGCGTCCATTACCACATAGTGCGTTCGCTCGCTCGAGATCAGGTCGTGAATGCTGACCACGGCGTCGTGTTTGACGGCGCGCCAGCGCTCAACAACTGCGTGCAGCCTGCGAGAGGCCTCGCGGCGCTCATCCGCACGAAAGAGAGCGATGGTGGACAATTGCTTGATGACATAACGATGCGACAGATCGGCCACATCGCGTGCTAGATAGACAGCGCCGGTGCGCGATGTGGCAAGCCGCTCCTGGAGCAAGTAGCGATCGCCGACGGTGTGGCCCGTCTCGGGTCCCTGCGGCCAGTCGAAGTTTGGGTAGGGCATACCGCCGAGGTCAGTGCCACACAGAGGGCACACAACCTGATGCCAGGCGCGGATCGTCCCGCAATGGAGACAAGGCCAAGCAAGCGCCGCTCCGCAGGCGGCGCACGCAGGGGCGAATTCTGGGTTGGGTTCACCGCAGCGCGGACAACGCACCAGGTGGGATACCATGGGCGACACGTCGTTTCTAGTTGGCGGACGCACACAACAGGGTTGGCTGCATGACGGGAAACGGGCTAGACGCCAAGAGGAACCGCA
>CAZTMY010000146.1:0-6183 GCA_964614895.1 uncultured Anaerolineales bacterium | reverse complement strand
GCCATTGCCAAGGGATACGACCCCGTGCAGCCACGTGGTCTAAGAAAGGTAACCAAGACGCTTTAGGCGTCATCCTGAAGCTCCCCTTGTCGGCAACCGACTCGGGCAAGCATCGAACGGAAACCAGAGCTCGGCCACGGATAGAGGAGGTGTGGTCGTGAAAGCGGTCGTAATGGCCGGCGGTGCGGGCTCCCGATTGCGTCCCCTGACGATCAACCGGCCCAAGCCCATGGTGCCCATCGTGAACAAGCCCGTGATGGGGCACATCTTTGATCTGCTCAAGCGACACGGGATCACCGACGTGGTCGTGACGCTGCAGTATATGGCCGAGGACGTCCAGGACTATTTCGGCAACGGCCATAGCTTTGGCATGAATATCGAGTACTCGATTGAAAAGGTACCTCTGGGCACGGCAGGCAGCGTCAAGCTGGCGCAGGGCCTACTGGATGACACCTTTGTCGTCATCAGCGGCGACGCCCTGACCGATATCAATCTCTCCGAGGTGATCGCATTCCACGAGGACCGCAAATCAGTCGCCACGCTCACGCTCTACCGCGTGGCTAATCCGCTCGAGTACGGCGTCATCATCACCGACGAGAGTGGCCGCATCCAGCAGTTCCAAGAAAAGCCAAGCTGGGGGGAGGTCATCTCGGACACGGTCAACACCGGCATCTATGTGCTCGAGCCTGAGGTGCTCGACCACTTTGAGGGCGACATCAAGTTCGATTTCTCGCAAGACCTGTTCCCCATCCTGCTCGAGCGTGGCGACCCTATGTACGGCTATGTCGCCGACGGCTACTGGTGCGACGTAGGCAACATCGCCGAGTACATGCGCGCCACTGGTGACGTGCTGACCGGCAAAGTGCATGTGGAGCCCATCGGGCATCGGCTCAAGTCGGGAGCGGGGGTTTGGGGCGAGGATGCTCTGGAGATCGCGCCGGACGCACAGCTTTATGGCCCCATCTTTTTGGGGCGAGGCGTCAAGATCATGGACCAGGTCATCATCCATGGCCCCACAGTAATCCGCGACTATTCCCTCATCGACCGGCACGCACATATTGAACGCAGCATCATCTGGCGCAACTGCTACATCGGCGAGGGGGTCGAGCTTCGCGGGGCGATTATCGGGCGACAGTGCAGCCTGAAACACAAGGTGGTCGTGTTCGAGGGCGCCGTCGTTGGCGACTCGTCCATTATCGGCGAAAACGCCGTCATCCACCCTGGGGTCAAGATCTGGCCTGAAAAAGAGGTAGAGGACGGCGCCACGGTACGCTCCAGCATCATCTGGGGCGCGCAAGGTCGACGCGTGCTCTTTGGGCGCTATGGCGTCACGGGCCTGGTGAACGTGGACTTGACCCCCGAGTTTGCTGCCAAGCTCGGTGCCGCCTTTGCTGCCACCCTCCCCAAGGGCGCGACCGTCACCATCAACCGCGATCCCAATCGCAGCCCTCGTATGCTCAAGCGCGCCCTGATCTCCGGTGTGCCGTCAGCTGGCGTCAACGTGCTGGATGTACGCTCACTGCCCATCCCTGTAGCGCGATTCTTCACCAGGAGCATCAGCGCCCAAGGCGGCGTCCACGTGCGTCTCTCGCCCTACGATAGCCGATTGGTGGATATCAAGTTCTTTGATGGACGCGGGCAGGACCTGGGCCAGAATTCCGAACGCAACATCGAGCGAGTGTTCTTCCGCGAGGACTTTCGGCGGGTATTCCAGGACGAGATCGGGACTATCAGCTACGCCAACGACGTTATCGAGCACTACACCAGCGAGTTTCTGTCCGTGCTGCAAGCAGCCGCCATCACGCGCCGGGACCTCTACATCGCCGTCGATTTCGCCAATGCACCCACGGCTCAGGTGCTGGCCCCTATCCTGGCTCGGCTGAACTGCAGAGTGGTCGCGCTTAACGAGGCGGTGGATGAGACCAAGATGGCCATCCCCCAGGAAGAGCACCAGAAGGCACTCACGACGCTTACGAGTATCTGTGGCGCGCTGGAGACCGACCTGGGCGTGCGTATCGATGTGGGCGGCGAACGCGTGTATGTGGTGGATGATCGTGGGCGGCTGGTGCCCCCCACCAAGCTGGCTGCCGCCATAGCTAGGGCCGCGCTGCAGATGACCAAAGGTGGGGTCATCGCCGTGCCAGCCACCGCACCCAGCGTTTTTGAGCGCATCGCGGAAGAGTACGGCGGCCGGGTGCTGCGCACGCGCTACACACACTACGCTCTCATGCAAGCAGCCGCCACTGAGGATGTCGTGCTGGCCACCGACGCCAACGGTGCATATCTCTGGCCACAGTGGCAGCCAGTGGTGGACGGCATGATGACCGTAGGCAAGTTGCTAGAGTTCTTGGCCATGTTGAATGTTCACCTATCCGAGTTGGTGGATGCGGTGCCCAGCTATCACATGGCTCAGGGCACGGTAGACTGCCCCTGGGAGTCCAAGGGCACGGTCATGCGGCTCCTGAACGAGCAGCTCAAGGCCAGGCTGGCGCCGCAGATCGACGGAGTGCGCGTGGTCCTATCTGACGATCAGTGGGTGCTGGTCTTGCCGGACCCGGATCGGCCTCTGTTCCACATCTATGCCCAGGCGGGTACGGACGAAGCGGCCGGCCAGCTCGTGACCAAGTACGCCCGGATTGTAGAGGGCCTGCAAGACTAGGGCCGAGCCGTGGCCTCACGGACGACTTTGACCAACGCTGCCAAGGCAGTCTCGGGATCGTTCGTGATGTCGAACACGCGTGTGGACGTCGGCGCGATGCGCTGTGACAAGAGCTTGACCAGCTCAGAACGCACGGTCACCGCCACGACCGGCGCCGGCGATGAGGGAATCGCCTTCAGCGCAGCTGCATAGCCGCCACCGCGTACGAGTTCGAGGCGGCCGATCTCGTCGATCAGGACCAAGTCGAGGGGAGCCGCCAAATCGCGGAGCAGCACGCCTAGCGTGTCCTCTAGGACCTGCTGGCGAAAGGCGTACTCGCCCACGGTCGTCGTCTCGCCCCGGGGCACGATTCGGGCCAGCTCGTGGCGCTGCCCGTCACGCAGCCAGATGACGTCGATGCCGACCTTGACGCCGTTCTGACGCCGGTCCGGCGCGAGCATGCCCCCTAGCCGCAGATCAAGATCGGCGCAGCGTTGCACTAGGCGCGCGCACAATGACGTCTTGCCGGAGCGTTTGGGGCCCGTGATAGCCAGGATGATGGGCAGAGGTACCTCCCCATGCGAGGAGAGAGAACACCAGGAGCTAGGCTAGCACGCGGCGCGCGGGGGGTCAACCAGCCGGACGAGACGACCAGGAGGACCATGCCAAGCTCTCTCATCCTGCCCCACGGCCGCATCGCGCTGCCCGCCTTTTTGCCCGACGCTACCCGAGGCACCGTCCGCGGCCTGGATGCCGACGACGTGGCGGATTGCGGCATCCAGGCCGTGGTGATGAACGTCTTTCACCTCATGCAACGACCGGGCACCAGCACCATCAAGGCATTGGGGGGGCTGCATCGCCTTTTCGGTTGGCAGGGCCCCATCCTCACCGATTCGGGCGGATTCCAGATCTACTCGCTGATCGCCAGCCAACCTCAGAGCGGCAGTATCACCGACCAAGGCCTGCTGTTCCGTCCAGAGGGCGCCAAGCGGGCCTTCCGGCTCACCCCGGAAAAGAGCGTCCAGCTCCAGCTCCGCTACGGCGCCGATATCGTCGTGTGCCTGGATGTCTGCACTCACGTCGATGACCCGCCTGCCGTCCAGGAGGGCGCCGTCCGGCGGACCGTCGACTGGGCCAAACGCTGCAAGCGCGCCTATGAGCGCTACCTGGATCAGCAAGCCTGGGAGGGACCGCGTCCGCTACTGCTAGGCGTCGTCCAGGGTGGCGGCATCCACGACCTGCGCCGACGCTGCGCCGACGAGCTGCTCGCCATCGGATTCGACGGGTACGGCCTTGGCGGCTGGCCGCTGGACGCCCAGGGCAACTTGCTGGAGGACCTGATCGGCTACACGCGGGAGCTGATCCCGCGCGAGTACCCCATGCACGCGCTGGGGGTAGGCCGACCCGACTATGTGGCGGCCTGCGCCAGGCTGGGCTACGCCCTGTTCGATAGCGCCCTGCCCACCCGCGACGCGCGTCGCGGGCGGCTCTTGCGGTCGGCGGAAGGGGACCCGGGTAGCTACTCTTATCTTTACATCCAGGACGACACTTACATCAAAGACCCGCGTCCGGTGGATGAGACCTGCGATTGCCTCACCTGTCGGCGATACACCCGCGCTCTGCTGCATCACCTGTTCAAGACCCACAACCCACTCTACCCGCGCCTGGCCACCATCCACAACCTGCGGCACATGGCCCGCACCATGGCTCGATTGCGGAGCGTCATGTGAGCGAGCAGAGCGACCGAACGCTCGCGGAGGTGGTCCGGCGTGCCGCGCAAGGCAAGTACGAGGATGTCTGCCCTGCACTGGTGCGACGCATCGCCGCCCGCGAATTGGCCATCCGAGGCCGCCCCAAAGAGGTTATCAAGGCCACACGGCGCAAGCTGCATCAGGTGGGTGCAGCCTACTGGCGCAGCTCCGAGCCAAGCGGTCCCCATTATGTCGAGTGGTTAGAGGCACTAGGGCAGGCAATTACGAATGGCCCCGCGGCGTTGAAAGACACCTGTCGCACCATCATGGCCAGCCATGTCTCCACCAGCGAGCGGTTGCCCCTGCTGGATACGTTCTATCAACGCGCCCTAGAACCCATCACGCCGGTCTCGTCAGTGTTGGACCTGGGCTGTGGGCTGAATCCCCTCACAGCGCCATGGATGCCCTTGGCAAAGGGGGCCAGCTACCATGCCTATGACATCTATGGCGGGTTGATGGCCTTCTTGGGCGAGGCGTTGCCGCTGCTGGGGATGCAGAGCCAGATAGGCTGCGAGGACGTGCTGGCACAGCCTCCCAATGTGCAAGCAGACCTGGCCCTCCTGCTCAAGGTGTTGCCGCTGGTCGAGCAGCTCTGGGGCGATCCGAGGGCCTTCCTCCAACGCGTGAACGCGCCGCACTTGCTGGTGAGCTTCCCCGTAGCCACGCTGGGTGGCCACCGACGCGGCATGCGCCACCACTATGCGCAGCGTTTCGAGGTGTTGGCGAGCGAAGCCGGCTGGGAATGGCAAGCGCACCTCTTCAAGACCGAGCTGGTCTACCTCGTCCACAAAGAGTGAGGCGCCGGTCACCCCGGTCATAGACTAAATTCCGCCACCAAAAAGGTG
The DNA here is from genome assembly GCA_964614895.1 of uncultured Anaerolineales bacterium. Classification (GTDB taxonomy): domain Bacteria; phylum Chloroflexota; class Anaerolineae; order UBA1429; family UBA1429; genus DAIRUQ01. Next base: position 949 of record CAZTMY010000146.1, on the reverse strand, counting down.
TGATCAGAGGGGCGCTCTGCCCGGCGCGCATCCACGTCGATCCAGGCCCCGGTAGAACGCTCCGCCAGCGGCTCAGTGGCCAGGATGTGATCCACACGCCAGCCCTTGCCCTCGGCGACTGGGTTACGCGCGCGATAGTCCCAATAGGTATAGTGGCCGGGCTCGTCGGGATGGTGGCGGCGGAACACGTCTACCAGGCCCCACGAGCACACCTCCGCCAGCTTTTCGCGGACGTCAATGTGGAAATCCACGTGGTCCGCGTGGCCTTTGGGATCATAGATATCGATGGGCTTCGGCGCTACGTTCAGGTCGCCCATCCAGAGCACCCAATCGTCAGGCGTGAAATGCTTCTCCAGCAGCTCACGGATACGGCCCAACCATGCCAACTTGTACTGATAGTCGTCATGATCGATGGACTTGCCCTGGGGCACATAGCTGTTGATAAGATGCACCCCTTTCACCACGGCGCGCACCAAACGTGTAGCATCGGAACCGTCGTCGAACCCAAACTGTACATCTTGCGCCGGCTCGCGTGTGATCAGGGCGACGCCGTTATAGCTCTTCTGACCGCGAAAGGCCACATGCCAACCAGCCTCTTCAAAGACCTCGCGCGGAAAGTCTTTATCCTGCACCTTGGTCTCCTGGATACCTAGTAGATCCGGCTGGACTCGCTCGAGCCAGGCGAGGATCTGTGGCACTCGGACGCGGATCGAGTTGGCGTTAAAGGTAGCAACTTGGAACCGGATCATGGCGTGACCTCCATGGCTGGCAATCTGGAATGCAGTCGCGGAGGATGTTGACATCGCTCCGCTCACCTTCTACCATGGCCCGCGGCCTTGGCAGGAGCGCTCGCATTCTACCAGACGAGCATTGGCGGGACCAACGATCACGAGAGGGGGACCATGGCGGATGAGATCCGAGTTGGCTTGGTGGGCGTGGGCAGCATCGG
>CAZTMY010000145.1:0-6233 GCA_964614895.1 uncultured Anaerolineales bacterium | reverse complement strand
CTCGCAACCTCTATCGCGTCATCTGGCCCAACGGTGCTCAGGTGACCTATCGTGCAGGCAAAGAGGGCGCGTGGGACGACTTTGCTTGTGGCAATCAGCCGCCTTTCACGCCCGGCGTACGCATGGAGATCATCCCCGACGATGGCAGCCAAGATTGGCAGGACCTGTTTAGCCTCTGCCAGAAAGGACCAGTACGTCATGTCTGACCCCACCCAAGATGCCCGCACCGAGAGCTTCCAGGTGCTGTGGCGACGTCACACCCGTGAGGAGATCAACAGCCTGCCGCTGGCAGACACAGTAGCCGTGCAGCCCATCGGCTCGCTGGAGCAACACGGCTTGCACCTGCCTGTAGATACGGACACGCGTACCGCTGCCTATGTGGCCGAACACGCGGCGCGCAAAGCAGGGGTCCCCACGCTCGTCCTGCCCGTAATTCCTTACGGGCTTTCTATTCATCACATGGCCTACGGCGGCACTGTGACCCTGCGCGTGCAGACCTTGCTAGCGCTCCTGGAAGACGTCTGTCGCTCGATCCGCGATCAGGGCATCGACCGCATCCTGATCCTCAGTGGCCATGGCGGCAATCGAGCTGCCATCACGGCGGCGGCTCAGGAGCTCTCGTTCAGATTGGAGCGCCAGATAGAGGCTTGCTGCTGGTTCGACCTTATCGAACCCCAGATCGACGCCATCATGGAGGGCCCCGTCCACGACGTTGGGCACGCCGGCGAGGCCGAGACATCCGCCATGCTCTTCCTAGCGCCGGACGAGGTGCGCAGAGACCGGCTAACTCCGGTCGCGGGCATCACGGACGACCCCGCGCGAGGATCGCGCCTCAAGGGCGAGCGCATGCTAGCGGCGGCAGTGGAAGCCGTAGCGGAGCGCATCCGGCATTTGGCATCCCTGCCCGGTCGCGAGGTATCGGGCTTTGCCCCTGTGGATGAGGAAAGCTAGCCCAAGAGAATGGGGCTCTGAGTGCGTACCCAGAGCCCCAGCTTGTGGCGTCACAAGCCAATCATGCGGCGAAGCTCAGTCACGAACGTGGCATAGTGCTCCCACGGGACATCGGGCGGGATGAGGTGATCGAACCCTGCCACCCAGCCTCCCAAGGCGAACATCTCCTCGGCGCGCTCTAGCTCATGATGCATGGCGCGGCCGCCTACGGCCAATGCCGTCTTGTCCAGCCCACCCAAGATGCCCAGGCTCGGATAGCTCTGCCGCACCTCGATGACGTCGTTCCCTGCCTGGACCTCAAAGGGCATGAAAGCGTTCACGCCGTGGTCCATCATCACGGGCACTAGCTCGTCCACCAGACCGTCGCTATCGACGGACATGATGGGGATATCGCGCTCCTGGCAAAAGGCCGCAAGCCGGTCGTAGGCCGGCATCATAAACTCGCGCACCATGCGCATGGAGATCAGGCTGCCCTGCTTGCCGGACATGTCTTCCCAGATGTGGAGATGATCGATGGTCACCTCGTCGGCGACGGCCGCATAGAGCGCCAGCCACAAGTCCACATAGGTGTCGATGATGTCACGGACGAGATCCGGCTGTGTGTAGAAGCTGAGCAAGCACTCCTCGGCGCCTAACATGTCGCGCAGGGTCCCAAACACACCCCATGGGAAGACCCCTACCTGCACCGCCACGTCCCTTTCAGAGACGTCAGCTACGAACTCGTCCAGCTTGGCCAAGCGTTCATCCAGACGTAGCTGGAGATGCTCTTCCTTGTAGGCCTCCCAACTGGCGCGGTCGGTCACCGGATGCGCGATCCACTCTGGCATGGATGCGCCATCGCGCCGGTTCCGCATGGTGATGCCGCGGAAATCGGTGGACACGATCCAATCCGCGTCCTGGCGGAGCACGCGCGGCTCCACGTGCGGCCACGGCCCGTACTCGATGGGCACTACCTGAAAGTATGGCTCGAGGCCAAAGTACACGGCGGGATCCAGATCCGCGATGCCCGACTCTTCTCGCCACCGGTCCAGGGTCTGCGGCCAGGGCGCCAGACCCAGCCAGTTGGGCAGGGGAGGACGGTCCACCTCGCAACATTGGAGTGTGCGCACCAAGCGTTCTCGATGGGTCATCTGATCAGGCATGGTCTAGAGGCCCTGGTTCTTGAACAGGTACAGGCCGTCCTTGCCAGGCGCGACCACATCCGGCAGACCATTGCCGGTGAGATCGGCCACGGCAAAGGCGATGCCGCAACCTGTACTCACTCGCGGCGGTCCATAGGTGATGACTTGCTTGGCGAACCCTTCACCGGTCCACTTGAAGTAGTAGATACCGACATCGTCATAGGCGCCGGGGTCGTTGCCGCAGTGAGCGCGATAGCGCTTGCCGGTGATCAGCTCGCACTGGCCGTCGCCGTCCAGGTCAGCCCAGATGAGATCATGGTATTGGGAGTTGTAGGGGTCGATGGGGTGGCACACAGCGTGGAGACCGCCGTTGTTGCCCGGCTGCAGCTCGAACCAGTCCAGCCCATAGCGATGGCCGCCGCCCACGATCATCTCGTTGCGCCCGTCGCCGGTGATATCCACCACCAGGACAGGCACGCTGGCCATGCCCCAGTCCCAATCGTCATGGAAGCGCCATTCGCCGCTCAGGGGATCCTCTGGGGCCTCCAACCAACCGCCAGCTAGGACGAAATCTCCGCGGCCGTTGCCGTTCAGGTCGCCAAAGCCCAAGCCGTGGCCCTGGGGCTGATCCCATAGCGTGTAAGCCTGGAACTCCCCAGTGCCTCGGCCCTGCTCATCGCGGATTAGCTTGTAGGCCACCAACGGTCCGCCGGGGGTATTGGGCACGATCTCGGGATAGCCATCGCCGTCCACGTCCCACGTGCGGGTGGTCTCGACATTGCCGCAATGGGCGATGACGTGTTCCGGCCACTCCTCGGTCGTGCCCGGGTTCTCACGCCAGCGGACGGTGTCGCCCCACCAGCCGCCGGTGATGAAATCGAGCCTTCCATTGCCATTGATGTCCATGGGCAGCGTGGAAAAATCATCAAAGTACTCGCCCACGGCCATAACCTCGCCGATGGGGTAGTGCTCGTGGAACTCGGGGCCGCGATACCAGTAAGCGCCCGAGACGATGTCGAGCACGCCGTCGCCGTCCACATCAAAGACGCCGGCAGATTCATAGCGCTCATCGGCGATAAGCACGCGTTCCCACTTGAGCGGCATAGGGGATCCTTCCTTTGTCAGTTGTCTACCCGATAGCATGATCCTGGGCGAATACTGGCGCGTCGGAATGCGCGCGTCAGAACGCGGGGTTCGCCCCTGCAAGCAAGAGGCGCCTCGTTACCCCGCCAGCTCGCCGAACCGCGCCAAGATGGCCAGGGCCGGGTCCACCGGCACCTCGGCGCGCTCGATGCCCTCCGGAATCGTGATCGTCGGCGTGGGCCGAATGGTCTTGCCCTCGAACTGGGGCAGCCACCGCTTTTCCGCCTCTAGCATGTCTGCGGCCATGTCGCGGATCTCTTTGAGCGTCAGCGTAGCCGCCGTGAGCGGATCCAGCGCGCACGCGTGGACGATCTGCTCCGGATCGCCACTAAGAGCGGCCGCGACGGCCAGCCGCTGTACGTTGATGTTGGTCAGGTTGAGCGCCGCGCACTGCGCGGGCAGGTCTCCGACGACGGTCTTGTGCAGGCCCAGGCGGTCCACGTAGATGGGACCCTCGGCGCAGCAGTCGGCGGGCAGGTTGGTGATCATGCCGCCGTTGATGACATTGCCGTTGAGCTTGAACGCGCGTCCGGTCTCTACGGCCTCGATGATGTACGATCCGTACTCGATGCTGCGCTCTGGCAGCTCGGTGGGCTCGTCGGCCAGCAGGTCCACGCCCTTAAAGCGCTCTTCCACCGACTTGCACCAGTGATAGTAAGCGCCCGTCTCGCCGCCAAAGGCCGGCTCATCGCAGTAGAGGTCCAACGCCTTCTGATTCTTGCGGAAATAGGGCAGGTACTCGGAGAGGTGCCCCGTGGACTCGGTCATAAAGTAGCCGAAATGACGCAGGGCCTCGCCGCGGACCTTCTCGTTGGCATAGTAGGCCGGATCCTCGAACCGCTCCCTGAGCAGCGGGTAGAGGTCGCGTCCCTCGTGCTCTAGCTTCAGGAACCAGCCCATGTGGTTGATGCCCGCGCAGAGAAAGTCGATCTGGTCCTTGGGCACGCCCACATAGCCCGAGATCAGGTCCATGGTGGTTTGCACGCCGTGGCACAGCCCCACGAACTGGACGTTGGTCTGGCCCAGCGCCCAGCAGATCATGGCCATGGGGTTCACATAGTTGAGGAGCAGCGCGTCGGGGCAGAGCTCCTCCATGTCGTGGGCCATGTCCATGGCCACGGGGATGCTGCGCAGCGCCCGAAAGATGCCGCCGGGGCCGAGGGTGTCGCCGATGCACTGATCGACGCCATGCTCGTAAGGGATCCGATAGTCGTACCCAAAGGCCTCGACGCCGCCGATCTGGAAGGTGGCGATGACGAAATCGGCCCCATCGAGGGCCTCGCGGCGGTCGGTGGTCACCCACACCTTGCTCGGCAGGCCGTTCTTGGCGATGACCCGCTGGGCAAAGGCCTCCACCTGCGGCGTGCGGCGCTTGCTGGGCGCCATGAGGGCGAACTCGGTATCTTGCAGGCTGGGGGTGGCCATGATGTCCAGCATCAGCGTCTTGCAAAAGACGACGCTCCCGGCGCCAATGATCGCTACTTTGCGCATGTTGTACCTCCTACTGTGCTGTTTTCTGGGCGAACACTGGTGGTGCGGACACCGCACAGGTTTGCCCCTACGAGGCGCGCGCCTCGGCCAGCCGTTGCATGTACTCCTCAGCCACGAGCAGATCCTTCAGGGCTTCGTCGGCCTGGCACATGGGCGGCCGCTCGCCGCGCACCGCGGCCACAAAGTTGATGGCCTGCTGGCGCATGGCGTGCACCCAGGGTAACGTCGGCACCTGCGTCATGGGCGTCTTGCCGTTGCCCGGATCGCGCATGATCTCCACCCGGCCCGGCCGGTTCAGCGCCAGCGGCGCTGGCAGGTCCAGCTTGATATAGCCGTGCTCAAAGGCCACCAGGGCGGATTCCTCCCAAGCGATGGTGGTGCGGTAGGGGGACATCTCGATCACCCCCGCCACGCCCGACTCGCTGCGCACCGTTAGCACCACGTTGGACGGGTCCACATGCACCACGGCATAGTCCTCGCCCAACAGGTGGCGCATCAGGTTGACCTGGTGGATGTAATAGTTCACAAAGGCGAGGTACTGCTGATACGCCTCGGTGGACATGTCGGCAGGTGCAGGATCAAAGGTCAGCTCGGGCAGCTCCTCGTCCGTGCGGATGAGCTCATTGAACCCAGAAGCCACCCAGTCCCCAGCGGGCATGGTGATCCGGACATAACGCAGAGCGCCCAGCTCGCCGGTCTCTTTGAGGCGGTCGATCTCGGCCTTGGCGTACATGGTGGCCGGGTCGCTGCGCTTGTGATAGCCGACCATGTGCCAGGTGCCGCTGGCGGCCACGGCCTCAACGATGCGCCTGCCAACCTGCACCGAGCCCGCCAAGGGCTTTTCGGTAAAGATAGGTACGCCCGCTTTCAGGAGCTCGGGCACTAGCTGGCCGTGCCGCGTGAAGGGTTGTGCGGCCACCATCGCGTCCAGGCTCTCGGACTCGAGCATCTCCTCGGCGGAACCATACACATGAGGCACGCCGTACTTTTCGGCCACCTTGCGCCCCAGCACGGGGCGGAGCTCGGCCAGGGCCACCACCTGGCAATCGGGCACGGTCACATAGTTGCGGAGATGGGCGCACTGCCCCATGCTGCCCACGCCGACGAAACCGATACGCGTCTTGGTCATATCACCCCCTGGCTTGCGTCGCGTCAGGAAATCCCTTCGCGGGCTATTGTACCCAGGGCGCGGCGGGGTGCCAGCGCGAGCGCGGGGTTACGGGAGGAGCTAGATCTGGTCGGCCAGGTCATCGAGGCTGGCCTCGAGCTCGGCGATGCGTTGGGCGAGGCGGTCGCGTTCGGCGCGGGCGGCGAGGCCTTGCTGCAGGATGGCATCCGCCTCTCGGTCGAGCGCTTCCGCCCGACGCTTGTCCGAGACCAGGAAGAGCACTAGCAGAGCCAACAGGAGCAATCCAGCACCAATGGTCGGATACGGATCGCCCTCGGTGGCTGCGGCTATTACGAGGACGGCAATCACAGACACAAACCAACAACCAGGCCGCCAAGTGTGTGCTTGCTCTGCCTCCT
>CAZTMY010000144.1:0-6311 GCA_964614895.1 uncultured Anaerolineales bacterium | reverse complement strand
ACCTCGGCGATCATCGCGTCGGATGGATAGTGGCCAAAGGTCCAGGGCGGATTCACGCCCCAGTGCGCGATCCGGTCGCTGAGCGAACGCTCCAACTGGAACGGCCGCGGCGGAAAGACCGACACCAGCATCCGAGAGAAACGTTCGCCACGGTAAGAGTGCTTCCACTGCGACGTCGTATAGATGCCGCCCGCGTCGAGCGTCATACCGCGCACGCCATAGCAGCCTACGCCACCGTGTTCGTCAGCCAGGATGGCATGGGGCGCCTTTAGCGCTACATACGCGGGCCGAAAGGCCCCCTCAACCGTGACGCCCATCTCGGTCATGGAATAGATATCCAGCACCGAGTCGGCCCGCACCACTAGCCGCGTGTACCACGTGTCGGTGGTACGCTGACGCAGAACAACTTCATTCGCGTCGTCGTGTTCGACGAGGAACGTATCGGCTGGGATGCTCAGCGTAAGGCGCGCCACCAGGCGTTCCGTGTTGATGCGCTGATGGCACGAGATTCGCAGCCGCTCGCCCCGCTCAAACACATAACGTGCACCCGTGGTCTCTACGGCCACGGCGTCGCCGTTATCGATAACACTCTCGATGCGAAACCTTGGTATCGGCATAAGAATCACCGCCCGCCCGTTGTGGGTGAAGGATCTTTGGCATCCTGGATCTCTCGGATCTCACACACTTCGTACTCGACCCCTCGGAAGTAGGCTACCCATACGCCAGGCCGGATCTCCACCGGCTCGCCGAGGAAACTGATACCACGGTCGAGCAGATCCTGGTAGGTGGCGTGAAAATCCTTGACCATGAACCCTATGTGGATCAAGCCCAAGTCGCTCTGGCACGCGTCTGGCCGAGGTTCGCGGCCAGACGGGTACTTGTATTGGAACAATTCGAGGACCTCGTCGTGAAAGCGCATGTGCACGATCCGCACCACTGTGCCAGGCACGCCAATCAACCGCGCCATGGGCTCGTCAAAGGTGCGATCGAACACCTTGGTCATGCCCACCACGTCCCTATAGAACGCGATGGCCCGCTCCATATCTCGCACGCTCATAGCCACGTGGTCCATCCGGGTGAACATCTAGGCCTCCAGATCCAGCAGCGTCTTGACGACCTGGCCGTGGCGAAGCTGGTCAAAGGCCAGCTCCCACTCATCGAAGGGGCGTACCTGCACTAGCTGCGATAGCTTGTCCGCCTCGTCGCGCTCAGCGGCCAAAGCCTTCTGCCAGCTGCTAGGCGGCGAGCTGAAGCAGCCAAAGACATCCAGCTCTTTGTAGAGAAGCTGGTTCCATGGTACCGATATCGCCTCCGGCGCCATCAACCCGATCAGGACGCAGGTGCCCGTCTTCTTTGTGAGGCGAACACCAGAGCCAATGGCCGCAGGTGATCCCGAGCATTCCACCCAGGCATCCACACCACGAGTGCCTACCACCTCAGCTACCGCTTTGTCCAAGCTTTCCTGCTGAACGTTCACGACCCGCGTCGCGCCCATGGCGAGCGCCAAGGGGAAACGCATAGGGACGTCCTGATCGGTGCCAGCGACGATGATATCCCTGATGCCCAGACGGCTGGACCAAATAGTAGCCAGAAGCCCCATGGTGCCCGATCCGCTGATGAGGACGCTCGAGGCTCCTTCGATGCCGCCTCGCTCCACCAAGCAATGGGCTGTGATGGCAAAGGGCTCGGTGATCCCAGCAATCTCCCAAGGAATGCCCTCCGGGATGCGATGGGCCAGCCAGGCTGGCAGCGTGAGGTACTCCGCAAAAGCCCCGTCGTAGCGGCTACCCAGCGCAAGCTTGTGATCACAGATGTGCGGCTTGCCGGCCAGGCAGAGCTCGCACTCGCCACATGCGCCCGTGTGCAACTCGCCCACCACGCGGTCGCCTATGGACCACGTATCAGCAGCGTCTACGCCTACCTGCTCGATCGTCCCACAGTACTCGTGGCCCATGATCACGGGAGGATCGTTCGGGAACTCGTCCGCGTAGATGTGCAGGTCCGTGCCACAGACGCCACAGTACTTGATGCGTATAAGGATCTCGTCTGGGCCAGGCGCTCGCACGGGCACCTCGCGGATTGCTACGTTCCCAACGCCTGGAGCCATCTTGACCAAGGCACGCATGTTACGCTGCACAGGTCGCCTCCCCCTACGCCGGAAACGCGATGCCGAAACGCTCACCCAACTCCACGAGCTCCTGATGCAGTCCCGGATCCAGCGGAATGCCTTCCTGGCGACGTTGCTCGCGACGCAATCCCTCGATCTCACCAGGGTAATAGACCCGGTCAAATCCGTCCGCGGGAGGCAGAGCGTGGAACTCGTCCAACATGGCCTCCATCCGTGCCAAGAAGGCCTCAAGCGGCATGAACCGGCGCACGTCCCACACTGCGATAAAGTGGCCGAGCTTCCGCGGGTCGTCCATCTCCCCGTACATCTTGTTAATGTGAGGACCGTAGGGCATGCCCGACAGCACGCTGCAGAAGATGTCGATCACCATGGCCAGGCCACTGCCCTTGGGCCCAGCAATCGCATGCAAACCGGCGACACGGTTTGGATCCGTGGTCGGGTTACCTTCCTCATCCAGGCCCCAGTCTGAAGGGATCTCCCGCCCCTCAGTCTGGGCCAACGCTACCTTGCCATAGGGGATCGACGTCGTAGCCATATCGAGCAGCACCGGGATGCCTGGCGCAGGGAACCCAATCGCGATTGGATTGGTGCCAAAGAACGGTTTCCGGGCGCCAAATGGGATCAAGAAGGCATCTGTAGCCGTCATCATCATCCCGATAAAACCCTCGGACACCAGACGCAGCACGTAGAACCCCGTCATGCCAAAGTGGCTCGAGTTCTTGACCGAGACGGTGGCCGTGCCCGTCTCGCGGGCCAGCGTCATGGCCTCGGTGCAAGCCCGATAGGTTACTACGTGGCCCAAGCCATCGCCACCATCCACCACCGCCACAGACGAGGCGGTCCGCTGCACGTCGATCTTGGGTTGGGCCCGAATGGTGCCGTTCTCCAGCCGCCGCACATAGTGCGCCAGCCGCACGACCCCGTGGGAGTCGACTCCCGACAGATTGGCGGTCAGCAAGCAATCCGCGACGATGCCAGCATCTTCGGAGGGTACGCCGACGCTCTCTAGCACCGCACGCACAAACTGTCGCAACGCATCGGCACTCACACGAATCATATCGTTGTTCATCGCCCTACCCCATGTACATCCCACCGTTGACATCCACCACGATGCCAGTCACATAGTCAGACAGCGGGGACGCCAAGAATAACACCACACGTGCCACATCCTCGGGTTGCCCCAGCCGTCCCAAGGGAATGGTATCTCGGTAATCATCCTCATGGTCGCCCACCTGACGGATCACCGTCTCAGTAGCGATTATTCCCGGCGCAACGGCGTTCACCGTGATGCCGTGCGGCGCTCCCTCCTTGGCCAAAGTGCGGGTGAGGCCCAATAGACCGGCCTTGGAGGCCGCATAGTGAATCCCGACCTCGATGCCACCCACACGAGCCGCCAGCGAAGAGAAGTTGACGACCTTGCCCCAGCCGCGCTCCTTCATCCCCTCAATGAGCTCGCGGCACATCAGGTACGTACCACGCAGGTTCACGCCTAGCACCTTGTCCCACTCCGCGGGGGTCACAGCCCGCACGCCCTTGCGGTAGGAGATGATCCCCGCGTTGTTGACCAGGATATCCACGCCACCCAGCACGTCTTGCGCTTTAGCGCACGCGCGCTCAACGGACGCCTCATCGCCCAAATCACACCCAATGGCCACGCCCCCAGGAAGCGAGCCGGCCACCTCCTCGGCGCCTGGCAGGTTGATGTCCAGCACCGCAACACGCGCGCCCGCCTCAGAGAGCATTCGTGCGCAGGCCTCGCCGATGCCCGTCGCCCCTCCCGTCACTAGGGCGTTCTTGCTGCTGAGATCGATCTGCATCACGCTAGTCCTCCCTCCCTGGCAGCGACCAACACGCCTGGCCCGCCACAAGGATCGAGTATACCACCTTCAGGCGCGACAGGCTACCCCCGCCGACCCGTCGTTGACATCCCTCTAGCCCTCCCTAGAATGATCCTAGATAGCCACGAATACCAAGGGAGGCGCTGTGACCCAGTTCACCGAGGCGGCTAGCTGGCTAGCCCTCTTGGAGGGAAGCGATCTACCACGAAGGGCCGCGAAACAAGCGATCCAGCAATGGTGCCTAGAAGACGCCCGCTCCATGCGCGAGTTCCTGTATCTCGGAGTCAAAGACGTGGCGGAGCACCTTGACCTCCCACCGACCGTCCTTCAGCGGATGCTCACCAAGCGCAACCAGGTACCAGCATGGGAAAAGCGCCTCGCCGATTTGGAGAAACACGACATTCGGCTCCTCCTACGCCATGAGACCGCCTATCCCGACCTGCTGGCCGAACGCCTCAAGCCCATACATCAGCCCTTCTACTTCTGGTACCGCGGCAATATCGAGCTCCTCACCGAGCCGGGGCTGCTCGCAATCGGCGCGACCTCGCCCAGCGGCGCGGGCATCACCTTTGCCCAGAGCTTGGGCAAAGGGGCGGCATCCCTGGACGTGCATATCGTAGGTGGCTATGACAAGGGCATCGAACGCATCGCCCAAGACGCAGCCATCTCTGCAGGCGGCACCGCGGTCATCGTCCTGCCCTTCGGCATTGAGCGCTTTGCGGGAGCGCTTCGCAATATGGCAGGGCCGCTGCAGGCAGGGCGCCTGCTCGTGCTGAGCCCCTATGCTCCCGACGCCGAGATCTCAGACGTCAGGGCCCAAGCCCGTCGCAGTATCGCAGCCGCCCTAGCCGGCGTCTCTGTGATCCTCGAGCCTGACACGACCCCCGACGACTGGGGCGGGAGTGCGACACTGCAGGCAGGCCATGTACCCACCTACGTTTGGTGCCATGGTAACGATGATCTGATCCAGGCATGGACGCGCACGGGAGCCAAGCTAGTGGACGACCTGGACAACACGCTTACACAGGTAGCAGCATGGGTAGCCCCCGCTCAAGAAACCGACGTCGCCGAGCCTATCCCGCTGGATGAAGCCCAGGCCTATGGCGTGGAGCCAATCCGCTTCAAGGACGCCGATGATGCCATCCGGCGCCTTTCCCAGAGCGGCCAGGTGCCCGACCGGCTGAAGCGTCGCTTGAAGGATGCTGACTGGACGGACGAACGATGAACCTTGCTGAGCGACCGTCTCCCGAGCTCCTCGCCCAACACGCGGCCTGGTGGAAACGCGAGGCTCACCTCGTCGCCTACCCATACGAGCCCGAACTGGGACGTCTGTGGCTTCCATTGGCCGATGGCACTACGGCCAGCGATGATCTCGATCTGACGCCAGAGATGCTTGACCTGAACCGTCTTGCCAAGCCCAAGCTGGAAACCGAGGTCGCTCCCATGAGCGGTGGCCTTCTACCGGTGCAGGTGCCCTACATCCGCGTTCCTTGGATGGAGGCTATCGCCGGATGCCCCATCCGAGCGCTGGTGAATGCTGGCAGCATGCGGACGCACGCCATCCCAACGAACTGGAACGACCTCGACCACCTGCAAGACTTTCGTGATGATGCCTGGCTGAATACGCTGACAGCGTTGGTTGAGCGAATCGTCGAACGTTCCTCAAGCCGCCAACCCGTCTCCCATACGCTCATGCGCGGTCCTGCGGACATCGCCGAAGCAATGCTCGGCGCCGAGCGCCTGTGTCTGGCCATGTACGACCGCAGCGAGGAACTCGCTGCCCTGCTAGCTTACACAACGGCGCTGTTTGAGGAGGTCTGGCGAGAGCAGGCCTATCGCATCCCTTCGGTGCATGGCGGCACCGTCAACTGGTACGGCATCTGGGCGCCGGGGAGCACCGTACGCACGCAATGTGACGCCTCTGCCCTCACCTCGCCGACGCAGTATGCCGAGCACTTTGTCCCATGGGACCTGCGCACGGCCAAGGTAGCCGACTATAGCATCATGCATCTGCATTCGGGATCGCTGCATGTGATCGATGCGCTACTGGAGAGGCCGTCCCCGACGGCCATTCAGGTGTCGCTAGACCCACCACCTAGCGCCCCACCCTGGCCCGAGTTGCTGCCTACGTTTGCCAAGATCCTTGCCCACAAGCCGCTCCTCATCGACGGTTACTTGAGCCAGGACGAGGTCTACGCCTTGCAGCGCGCTCTTCCCCGCGACGGCCTAGCCATCATCGCGCGCCGCGCCTAACACGGCTAGGCGTCCAACCGCAGCGCAAGCCAGGGGATCAGCATCTCCTCTGGACTGAGGCCCCCGTGCCGGCCGCGCAACTTCTCGCGACG
>CAZTMY010000143.1:0-6317 GCA_964614895.1 uncultured Anaerolineales bacterium | reverse complement strand
GCTTGCCAGCCAAGGGATTGAGCTCTACTACCTCCCCCCTACAGCCCTGAGCTCAACCCTATCGAGGCCGTCTCCGGGGACATCAAGGCCCGCGGCCTGCCCGAGAGATCCTACTCCGCCGTGCCCGCTCTCACGGCGGCTATAGAGATAGCTTTCACTGAGACTCAAGTTACTCTGCTTGACAGAGAGCACTGTTTACATCAACTGGGGCTAGCTGCTTAGGAGCATGGGCGAGCAATGGCTGGTGCCGTTTACTGATCCATTGGCCGTTTACAGGTGCCCCGGAAGCTACTATCCTCTCTATGGACGGTGCCATTGGTCCCTTATGCGCAGTGCTCGTGCGCTCCAAGCCGAGGGCAAGGCTGTGAGACTTCGCAGCCGTGGCCTCTGGCAAGGGCACCTGGCAGTGATCCTTCTGAGGATATGACAGGAGGTCAGGAGATGGCCAAGGAAACGGGAACTGAGACAGTGAAACGCGGCCTAGCAGAGGCGCTCAAAGCTGGTGTGATCATGGACGTGGTCACGCCCGAGCATGCTCGCATAGCCGAGGAGGCGGGAGCCTGCGCCGTCATGGCGTTGGAGCGTGTCCCGGCTGACATTCGTGCTCAGGGGGGAGTGGCGCGCATGAGCGACCCGGAGTTGATCCTGAGCATCATGGATGCCGTCAGCATTCCAGTCATGGCCAAGTGTCGCATCGGCCACTTCGTCGAGGCACAGATACTCGAGGCCCTTGGCGTGGACTACATCGATGAGTCCGAGGTGCTGACTCCAGCCGATGAGCAGCACCACATAGACAAGCGTCGCTTCAAAGTGCCCTTCGTGTGCGGCTGCCGAAACCTTGGCGAGGCTCTACGCCGCATTGGAGAGGGAGCAGCTATGATCCGCACCAAGGGTGAGGCAGGCACTGGCAATGTGGTCGAGGCCGTGCGCCATGCTCGCAGCGTCTTGGGCGAGATACGCCGTTTGACCACGATGACTCCTGAAGAGATGATGGCCTACAGCAAAGACATCGGTGCTCCCTACGACTTGGTGGTGGAGACGGCTAACCTGGGGAGACTGCCTGTGGTCAACTTCGCCGCTGGCGGCATAGCCACTCCGGCCGATGCCGCCATGATGATGCAGCTTGGCATGGACGGTGTGTTCGTGGGCTCGGGCATATTCAAGAGCAGCGACCCGGCCAAGAGGGCGCGCGCGATCGTCCAGGCTGTCACCCACTACCAGGAACCGGAGATTCTGGCCGAGGTCTCTCGAGGGTTGGGAGAGCCCATGCGCGGGCTGGAGCTGGAGGCGATCCCACCCGCCCAACGGCTGGCCCAGCGGGGCTGGTAGGGGGCAACGATGCGGATCGGTGTCCTGGCCTTGCAGGGAGCCTTTCGCGAGCACATGCGCGCCTTGGCTGACCTCGGGGTGCAAAGCTTGGTCGTCCGGCTGCCCCAGCATTTGCAGGGGCTGGATGGCTTGATCATTCCGGGAGGCGAAAGCACCACCATAGGCAAGCTGGCAGCATCGTATGGCTTGCTGGCGCCCATACATGCTCTGGCCCAGCAAGGCAAGCCGATATGGGGCACCTGTGCCGGTCTCATGCTGGTGGCGGAAAATCTCATCGGCTACGATGAGCAATCACGCCTGTGCCTGTTGGATGTCAGCGTCCGGCGAAATGGCTTCAGGCGTCAAGTCGATAGTTTCGAGGCGTTTCGAGGGGGTCCATTTCAGATTGGGGGCGATGTGGTAGAGTTAGGGGTAGAGCCTGAGCAGTAGGAGGAAGGACGTGGTCAAGACAGAGGAGCAGATTCGGGCAGAGCTGCAGGCTGAGGCCAATGCGGCGATAGAGGAGCTAATGCAGTGGAGCAGGGGCGCCGAGGCGCCTGATCTGACCCAGATGGAGGAGAAAGTCCTGTGGTTGCGGGACCGGTTGGGTCAGCGGATGTTGCAGCTCATGCTGGAGGGGCAGGAGGCCAGGCAACCGTGAGGAGGCATCAGGGCAGTCAGTCTCGAATTCGCACCGCACAAAACACCTCTGCAGCGAGGGTTCTGCGCACGGTGGTGCGCCCCCGAAAGGGACACCCCATGCTGAGCTGGACGCGTTGGAAGCGACACCACCGCTGGCAGATCTCTTGCTCAAGCAAGAGGCTTTCCTGACCTATGTCGCCACACCATGAGAAAGGCAAAGGCGAAATGCCGCACGTCACATTTGAGAATTGCTGCATCATTTCGTGTGGGATGTTACATCCGGAGATGACCCGTCTGGCAGAGAGCGGCTTCCTGAATCCTCGCAGGATGTTCTTCACGCCGCCAGGCCTGCATGCCCTGCCGGACAAACTCGAGCAGCACCTTCTCAAGAGACTAGCGCAGGCCCGGGGATCGTGTCCTGACCACAAGGTCATCGTCGTATACGGAAAGAAGTGCTACCTCAGTACTGACGAGCCGCACAAGCGGGTTGATTCCATCTTGCAGGCAGCGGGTCAAGGGATCGTCAGAGTGCAAGGGGACTATGGCTACGACATGCTGGCGGGCTTTGAGGAGCGGCAGCGGATCAGCGACGGCAGGCAGGACAAGACACTGTGGTTTACACCGGGCTGGCTCAAGAACTGGAAGACGGTCTATCAGAAGTACTTCGGCTGGGATAGGGCCGATGCCAATGCGAACTTCCCGGGGTTCTATGACAAGATCATCGTGCTGGACAGCCTTGGGCTGTCCGAAGAGTACATGACCCAGCATGCCGAGGAGATCCTGGAATTGTTCGACTGGACGGGTCTCGAGGTGGAATTCCATCCCATCACCCTCGACCGTCTGAAAGCACTGCTGCAAGATGCTCTCTCTGTCGTGTAGCGCCTGCAAGTGCCTCAGAGTGACGAAGACTGCTCACTGGCGGAGAGGAACGAAGAAGAATAGATGATGAGCGCAGTGACAGCGCAGGTAAGCGCATCGGTATGGGCGCGGAGCAAGGCGCTTCCGTCATCTGAGGAGTGTCGAAGTGACAGAGGGGCATTCTCCGATGGAGGTGTCAGGACCAGCTCTGCCTCTGATTCGGGAGTTGACACGGCACCTGGTCCATATCCTCTGTGTTCAGTGTACCGACAAGAACTGCCTCCGTGAGTTTATGGCCCGTGAGGTTCACGAGGAAGGCAGGTAGCCGGCGGGTGCAGTCAGTGCTCGCCGCTGTAGGAGTGCAAAATAGGAGTGGAAACATGGACACAAGGGAAGTGGCACTGCAAAGGGGCATCGTGAGGATCAAGCCTGTCTACATCGGGGTGCATCACTACCAGGATGTGTACGGGAGTGTCTGCTCTGCTGACGTGACAGGAACTCCGGCTATCTCTCGTCCCGGGCGGGACCAGTTAGAGGCCGCTGCTCAGGCGATGGTAGAAAAGTTTGAACGCAACCTACAAGTAGATTTCGTCCGCCTGGCAGATCCCTTAGTCGTCGAGAACCACCAAGACCTGAGGAGGCTACCGGCAGAGCTTAGCTGGGATATCGACGCCTTGCTGGTGGAGACGATCGGCCAAACGCCCCTGGTACTCCGCACGTTGTCTCGATACGGCCTGCCGATACTCAAGGATGCGCCCAGCGAGGACCTCCTGAGGAGTCTCAGGGTAGGAAAGTTTCTCAAGCAGAGCAAGTTCCTCTACATCGGCGAGATCCCCTCCTTCTCGGCGCCGAATGGCCCTTGGGACTTCTGGAAAGTGGAGGAGCGGTTGGGGGTGCGGACACGTCACATCGAGACCAATGAATTCTACCGTTGGTTTGATCGCATCCCAGGTGAGCAGGTCGAGGGGGAATTGGAGAGATGGCGCAATGACTTTGACCAGGTCCTAGAGCCAGACGAGAAGGACCTACTGGATGCCACTCGAGTGTACTTGGCCTTGCGCTTTCTCTGTGAACGGGAAGACGCGAACGGTATGGCGATCAACTGCGGCCGCTTCACGGAGGAGCGTCCCGTCGTTCCCTGTCTGGCGTTCGCCCGGCTCATCGACGAGGGGATCATGTGCGCATGTGAGGGAGACATCACAGCTATGCTTTCCTCGCTGATCCTACACGCAGTGAGCGGCCAAAGTGTATTGATGGGCAATTTCGGCTCGCGGCCCGGCGCCTTCGAGGCAAAGGCGGGTGAGGTGACCATCGAGCACGACGTCATCCCTCGGTCAATGGCCTCTACCGGCTTCACCGTTCGTGACTATCACGGGAGAAGATTTGGAGTCACCGGATACGCCGACATCAAGGCAGATCAGCCGATGACGCTGCTGAACCTCGACAGCTCCCTTGAGAGGATCAGCGTCATCGAGGGGCGAGTGAAGAGCAGCGAGGACGGAATACACTGCAGAGTCATCGTTCACATGGATGTCGACGGCAACATCGAGAAGGTGCCTGAGATCATCGTGGGCTCCCAGCATGTGTCCATGACTTTCGGTCACTGGCTCAGTGCGCTTGAGGAAGTCGGACATCTACTGGGTTTCGAGGTTCGCCATCTGTGACGGAAGCAGCATAGTTAGGCGTGAGATTCAGAGAAGGCCCCTTTGGTGCAAGGGCCAGCCTGAATGGTAGTCGGCGCACACTGAGGCTTGCTCTGGGACGTAGGGCTGGTTTGCGGCCAGCAGACGAACCAGTTTGGCGGCGAGCCCGATACCTTACCAGTAGCGGGGGCGCAATGGGAGGTGCTACAGGTGTCTGTCAGGAGCTCGGGATATGAGAGAAATCGAAAAATGGGAGAGCCAGGAAGGGGTTGACTTCTTGGGGAACATCGGAGTCACTTCTGGTCAAACCGTTTTGGATTTCGGAGCGGGGGTCGGCCATTATGCCATTCCACTTGCACGAGCTGTAGGCGAACATGGAAAGGTCTACGCCATAGACAGAGACAGGAACGCACTGAAAGAGCTGGAGCAAAGGGCGCGGGTTTTGGAGCTGCACAACATATCTGTAGTAAGAGCTGGTGGCGGCACCCACTTGGAGGTGGAGAACGAAGTTGTCGACATGGTGCTGTTCTATGATGTGCTACATTACTTCACAACGCGTGCCAGAGTACAGCTGTACCGAGAAGCCTATCGGGTGCTGAAGCCACGAGCTGCACTTTCTGTCTATCCTAAGCATACAGTAGCAGATGACGGCTTGTGGGCGTTGAGGGCAGTATCTATCGAGGACGTCAAGCATGAGATTCAACGGTCAGGTTTTACCTTTGAGCAAAGGTACTGCGGAAGGATAAGTCATGACAACGGTCTTGTTCATGGTTGTGTCCTGAATTTCAGGAAAAGGGACAAGGAGACACTGGGGTAACGATACTCTGCGACCGGGCCTTCTACCTTTGGATTCGCCAACCTGCCTGTGCCCCACGGAGCACTCTTTGCTTGTGCTGAATTGCCAACCAGCAAGTGACGACCATCGTGGTGGAGCACGATGCCGACGTGGGGAACAACGCATGGCGCTTTGCTGTGTCTGACCAGTGAGATGCGAGTTGGAGCCTGGCGATCGACACGCATGGGAGACCAGGTGGGGGCACGGCCAAGCAGACCGGTGCCAGCATAAGTCGGGAGAGGCTTTGAACATGAACCACGGAAGCGAGAGGATCAGGGAACTGGAGAGTCAGCTGGCTGAGCTGAAGCGCCGTTTGCCAGCCCATTCTGTACCCCCGGTGATGCTTCAGCAGTTGGAGGAACTGGAGGAGGAACTGGAAAAGGAACGGAAGAGAGTAGCCGAGGAGGAGGGGAATGCCAAAGCGGATGGCCGTGGTGGACTATAGCAGATGCCAACCCAGAGAATGCGACCACGGTATGTGCCTTGCCGTGCCAAAATGTCGGAACAGGGTCCTCACGCAAGAACAAGCCTATGAGATGCCTGATCTCAACCCGGCTATGTGCGTCGGCTGCGGCGTGTGTGCCAGGGCCTGTCCCTTCGAGGCGATCCGGTTGATGTGAGACAACGCGCGAAAGTGCGGCTTGGGCTCGGCACAAGAACAATGCCTTCCGTCCTGGAAATGCAGAAAGGTAGGTTGCTATAAGAACTGAGCGATGGAGAGCTCAGATCGAGAGGCAGCGCGGAGAGAAGGATAGTTTCTTCGCTGAGCATTGGCAATCGCTCATGCCTCTTGAGGGTTACGCTGGCTTCGCCGGACTTGACTGCCATCCGCCCGATCCGAAGTGCAGATTTGAAGTCGAGCTTCACGAGGATAGACACAAGAATGTGCTCAGACTGAGGCGACAGAACTTCATCCGATGCGGCGAGCGTCAGCGGGGAGAAGTGCGCGCTTCAGGCCTACAAGCGGGATGCCGAAGAGGAATATCTATTCAATCGTAACGCAGCTACTCCAAGCAATCGCTGCAAGGCAC
>CAZTMY010000142.1:0-6325 GCA_964614895.1 uncultured Anaerolineales bacterium | reverse complement strand
CTCAAGCGTTTCATACTGGCGTGGCTGCTGTCATCGAGCTCGATGGCCGCTAACGGCTTGAGGGTTCTGGCGTTGCACACGACGATGTCGACATGCTTTTGAGCGATCTTGTTAAAATAGGTATAGTGGCGATTCGTGTTTGTGACGAACAGCAGATCGGCCAGCCGAACCTGGGGGCAGAGAACAAGGCTCTCGGGGAGCGCTTCCCGCAGGACGTGATAGAACGAGATCTCGGCGGGGGTCAGCAGGCTATCCACCGGGCGATAGGGTAGGTCCCCGGGGGTTGCTGGTGAGACGTATCGACCCCTTCTGCCAAGAAGAAGGGCGAAAAAGGCTTCGAGACAACCGCCGAGATCTTCTGAGCGTGTCATGATATCTTTTCCCGCAGGATGGTGCGTGGGTTGGCGCTTGCTGTAGAGACACTATCCCTCGCGCGGGCAGAACGTATGCTAATCTCCCAGCGCTACTAGCTCCTGGTGGATGGCACGCAGCGTCTCCTGCGTGACCAGGCCCCCAGCCCAACGGGCGACGCGGGCTAGCGGCACGGCCTGGACGCGCGGCTCGGACAGGCGCGGATCGTGGAGCAGCGTCGGCGGCAGATGCTTGGCCAGGATGGCGCGGGCATCAGCATTGGCTAGCAGCTCGCCCAACGGTCTGTGCGCCGACCAACGGGCACCCTCGGGTACGTCTAGCGGGTAGGCCAGTCGGTAGTAGATGCGGGCCACGTCGTTGGGTGTGCCGTCGAGCAAGAGTCGCGCCCCCACGGATTGGTCGATCCCCTCCTCGATGGGGCCGACGATAACGGTGGCGCGGGCGTCCTCGGCTGCGCCGGGCGCCACGGTGAATTCGGATCGGTCCAGTGAGACTAGTTCCCAGCCAACGGGCAGCTCCGTTTCGACGCGGACGGCTGCCGGGACCGTGCCATAGTTGTGCACGCGCCAGGCGATGGTCTCCGTATCGCCCGGGGCGACGCCGAGGGCCAGCTTGTCTAGGTCCATGCCGGCGCTATCGGGGTAGGGCTGGTCGGGCCGGGCCACCGCCTGGAGCCAGACGTGCATGGCGTCGGTCGGTGGCATGGGGTCGGGCGCGTAGCGTGGCCGCGGCGGAGTAGGCCGTAGCGGCATGCCGGCGGGATCCACGCCGCGCACGAACAGTGGCTGATCGTTCAACCTCAAGCGGATCTCCCCAGCGGGTAGGTCGCGGATGCGACGACCCATGGCGTCCACGATGTAGGCGCCCTCTCGCAGGGCCAGGCCCACGGCGTTGCCATCCAGTGCCCAGGCCACGGCTACATGCTCGCCGTCGCCGCGGTCAAACACGATGGCGTAGGCCTGATCCTGCTGGATGTAACCTACCGGCTCGGCGGCGCCAAGCTGACGCACCAGGGTCGCCAGCGCCATCAAGGCTGGCTTGGGCGTCTGGTCGTCGCGCATGATGCCCCATAGCCACTGGCCCCACTCCAGGAACTCTTGCAAGTAAAAGTAGAAGAAACGATCGTGCCCTGCGCCGATCCCGCAGGCATAGGAGCGCAGCAGGTAGGAGACTTCGGCGCGCTCGGCGTGGAGATACCTACCATCGGGGTCGGGGTCGGTGCGGCAGCCCTGCTCGCTCATCCAGATGGGGCGTTGAATGCCGAACTCGGCCATCAGCTCGCGATCCTGGCGCGTCAGCTCGAACACATCCTCGGGGGCGCCATACCAGTGCTGATTAAAGATATCAAAGTAGGGGGCGCAACCATTGGCCAGAGCTCTTCGCCAGAAGGTGGTGGCGCTGCAGCGCGAGGCCCACAGTACGCCGACGGTGGGATCCTCGTCCTTGCAGGCCAGGTAGGCTGCCTTGGAGAGGGCGGCCAGATCCCAGACGTAGCCCTGGAAAAAGAAGATCTCGGGCTCGTTCCACGGCTCAAAGTAGCGCACGGCGTGGCCCCAGTCGTGGATGAGCTGGCGAATGTGCTCGTAATAGGCGCGGATGTCGGCTGGCGGAAAAGCGTGCCGATGGGCGACGGCAGGGGTATCCACCAGGGCCCACTCGGGCGTGCCGGCGATCATCTGGTACACCGAGATGCCCGCGTCAGCCTGGGCCTGGTGGGTGACGGCATAGTGGCCCCAGTCCACCACCCCGGGTTCGGGGTTAGTCTGGCTCCAGGACCAGCGGTCACGGAGGCAGCGCAGCCCGATGCGCGCGCAGGCCTCGCATTTGATGCGGGCGCGCTCGACATGGCTGCGCTGGGAGCCCTTGTACTCGCGGTCGTACCGCCAAGAAATGCCGGCATCCAGTGCAATGGGCGTGTCCTCAGGGGGCTGGGTCTGCAACGGGGGGATGCAGGCATAGCTAGCCCAAGTCTCTGATGGCGCCAGGCCCTCGGCGGCTGCCGTCACCTCCACGCGATAATACCCGCTGGGCTGCCTGGGGATGACCAGGGTCGTGGCCCCCGACCCGTTCTGAAGGGGCACATCGGCCATGCCCTCGGCAGCCACGCGCCGGTCATAGTCGTACACAGTATAGCGCACCGTCACCTTGTTCAGGCTGGGTGGGGCGCCGGCGATGGCGACGTCGTGAGGGGCCGGCGCGTCGGGGTCGTAGAGGCCGGCGTCGGCTTGCGCGGACAGCGTTGCTACCAGGCTGGGCTCCAAGCGGGGCGCGCCGATGCGGACCGTGCCCACGGCCTTTTTCCAGGTCTGCTCGTCCGAGGTGAGACGGATGGTCAGGCGGACGGCGATGGTGCCTTTGGGGGCCACGCCCCAGGTCATTTCGTCGGCAAAGGCGTGCTTCATGAAGGTGATGGGCCCCTCAGCGCGGCCGATCTCCTCACCATCGGCGCCGAGCCAAACCAAGAAGCACTGGGCGTGGGCGCCGTCCATGGCGGGGCTGATGGCGGCCGTGGCGCGATAGGCGCGTCCCGGCGTAACAGGCCAGGGAGCCGTGGACGCTTCGTACGCCTTGCTGGACGGGGGACGCAGCACCAGGCAGTCGCGGTGCTCGATCTCCTCGACGCTGGCATAGCTGGCGAGATCGTCAAAGGGACCGGAGAGGGTCCAGGTGGTATGGGCGGCAGATATACGCATGCTACGGCGAACCTCCTAGCATCTGCGGACAACGAGGCGATGATAGTCACGATAGGTGCGCAAGGCAAGCTCTTGCGCGGGTTGCTCTCTGGGCGGGGCGTATCTATCATGGGGCCGTCGTGGTCGAGTGCTGAGGAGGACCATGTCGGAGGGTTGGGACCGGCGAACGATAGCGCGGTGGGTGCTGGGCCTAGGTCTAGCGCTGATACTGATGACGTGCGTTTTCATGTTCTGGTTATTTCCCAAGGTAGTTTTCGGCTGACGGCGTGCCTTTGGGTGGCATTGACTTGGCTCCGGCGACGTGTTATGTTGGGAGGGAGGAAGGCTCTCGTTGCGGGAGGGATCCATGGGCGGCACGCGGGTTCGTGTGCGGCAACGCGTTCGGCGGCCGGTGCGCAGATCGACGATGCGTAGGGCATCGCACGAGGGTTCGTCCCGTCGCGTGGCGAGGACGGTCCCCACGTCCCACCCGAGCGCTGCAGCGTATCGGCTGATGACGCGGCGCAAGCCCGGACTCCTGGGCAACCGGGCTACCATGCGCCTGCTACGCCGCGCTCCCGAGATGACGCAACGGGAGCGGGACCTCGCCAATGTGATCGCGTTCTATAGCAAGATAATCCGCGATACCTGCGCCCGGCTCAACGAGGAGATGGATGATTACCAAGACCACGTTCGAGCTCTACAGTACATGCAGAGCGCCGGTGGCTCGGTTATGGCTAGCGTGCGCTGCATCAAGGCCTTGGGATACCTGAGTGCTGCCAAGAAGCTGATCAAGGAGCTCGCTCCCGAGCCGCTCAAGAGCACCGTGGACTTGGTGGACGTGACCAAGTCGTTAGATTATGGCGCCAAGGTGATCGGCGCGCTTTCGCCGGTGTTACAGCGATACCGCATGATTGACGCCATGGCGCGGGCCGATGAGGCTGACGATATCGCCGCTCGCGATCTTATCCTGGAGCACAAGACCCCCGCCAAGCTCCAGGCTGCCGCCAAGCAGATTGCCGCTACCGCCCTTGGCTATTGGCGCTGGATCGTCAAGACTAGACGCAGCCTGGCACGGCTCAGCCGTGAGCAGGCTGCGTCGCGCTAGACCCTTGAACCCCTTGACGTTCTTTACCCTCGGGCTATGATCGCGCTGTAAGATACCTGGCTAGCAGAGGAGGGGTACGCGATGGTTCGGTGTACAGCTTATTCGACGCGGGTGAACACGTTGGACACGCGCTATGACGAGATTGTGGCTGCCTGCAAGGCGCAGAACATCACGCATATCGGCATCCTGGCTTCGGTGACGGGCAAATTGCTGGCAGAGCCCACGCGCTTTCGTGAGTACCGCGACCGTCTGGCCAAAGACGGCATCAGTTGCTGGGCCGAGGTCTTTGCCGTGGGACATCCGGCCATGGGGCGCTACTACAATGAGGACGGCACGCCCCCCGATCTGCCCCTGCACTGGGATGGTGACCTCATTGCTCAAGAGGGCGATGACATTAACCTGCTCCCCGCCGACTGGAGCTATGCTGTCAACGAATTCGGCAACCCGGTGTACGCCACGGCGCAGCTCGACGCGGCATGGGAACGCCAGAACCAGCGCGTCGTGCGCGAGTTGGCGGCCGTGTTTGACGAGATCTGGTTCGATGACGAGTATCGCCTGGATGGCGACCAAGGCGCGGGATATCCCTACGCCAGCACCGCCGCCGATTATGGTGATGCTGCCATGGCCGAGCTCTCGGCCGAGGTGGGCCGCGCGGTTACCCGTGAGGACGTCTTGGCCGACCAGGCCCTCCACGATGTGTGGGTGACGCAAAAGACTGAGCGGCTGGCTCGCATGTGGCAGAGCATGTGCGACACGGCTCGTGAGGTGAACCCCGAGATCCGCATGGGCCTGATGATCCGCTGGTTCGGCGAGGAGCGGGACGGGCTGAACGTGGATCGCCTGGTGCCCGCCATGCAGGATCCGCCGCTGCTGCGGGCTGGCGAAGGGCATTTCACCGCGAGCGAGTATGTCCGCCCCGAGAGCCAGGTGATCGAGTACCTCTCAGCCAGCTACCATGTGAACTGGTATCCTCAAGCCACCGAGACCTGGACCGAGACTACCTACTTTGAGGGCGTGCCACGCGAGTGGGTCCTCAAGAAGGTCGCGTTGGGCCTGGCGGCGGGCTGCAAGGCCGTGGCCTACTGCCCTTGCGTGCCCGATTGGGTCATCCACCAGAATTATCTCAAGGACGACGTCGACACCATCGATACGTGGGCGCAGGCCATGTCTCACCCCGAGCGACAGGTGGACCCCATCGTCATCCTGCGGACGGCCTCGGCAGGGCGCGGCGACAAGCAGCCTACCCAGCGCGTGCGCGACCGTCAGGCGTTCCCGCTGTTCAGCATGGCGGGGCTGTTCAGCACCTGTGTGCGGCAGGGCGGCTGGCGCGATGACGGCAGCGGCTCGGTGCTGGCGATAACGGGTCGTAACGTGTGGGACGTCGATCTGAGCGCCGTCAAGGGGCGCCACCTAGTGTTGGACGGCGCAGCGCTGCTGGAGAACAGCCCCCTCAATGAGGCGCTGGGCATCGGCGACGTGGCGGCGGGCGAGGGTGGCTTGGTTACTTTCTCCTGTGACAAGGTCAAGCCCGCGGGGATGCTCTGGACCAGCTCTGACCTCACCATCATCCCGTATGTATGGCAGGACGTGCCCGCCCCGTTCATGGATTCGCTCCTGCGCGACATCCGCGGCGTGCTAGGCAAGCTCGTGCATTCGGTTGTGCTGGAGGGGCATCCGCTGGTGGTACCGGTGCAGGTGCGCCACGAGGATCGTGACGCCCTCATGCTGGTGAACCTGACCCAAGAGGATCGCACGGTGACGGTACGGCTGCGCGGCCCGCGCCAGCGTCTGCTGGACCAGAGGGGCGCGCCCATGCCGGCACGTCAGGTGTTGCGGGCCGATGAGATCAAGTTGCTGTACGCGGTAGAATAGGACGGGTATCGGAAGCTGGGTGTGAGGATCGTCACATCGGCCGGCTCTCTGGAAGGAGAGCCGGCGCCGTGTTGGGGGTAGGCGAGTGGGATGGTGGATGTTGCCCTGATGGAGCTGGCCTCGCGGTACGGGCTGGAAGCTGGGCCGTTGCGGCTGCTTTCGGACGCGGCCGAGGGCGATGGCGCCGTGTACGAGGGCGCGTTGTCCGACGGGCAGCGCGTCATCCTGAAGGTGACGCGGCCTATCCCGGCGGACGCCCTGGCCCGCAAACGCGAGACGGCGGCCTTTGTGCGGTATCTGT
>CAZTMY010000141.1:0-6358 GCA_964614895.1 uncultured Anaerolineales bacterium | reverse complement strand
TGGCGTTGGCGCGTTAGGCTTCGCCATGCGCCCTTGATGACGCCAAAAAGATCGCGCCAGAAGTACAGGACCACCGCGACGCACGTGCCCAAGTGGACGGTGGTGTCGAACAGGAGCGAGGCGTCGGGCCAGCCTAGCACCCAGGGCACGAGTACCAGGTGTCCCGAACTGCTGACTGGTAAGAACTCGGTGGCGCCCTGCAATAGGCCGAGGACGATAGCGCGCCATGGAGACATGCTGCCTCTCCCTAGGTATTGGCGTTGCGGTTCGCTGGGGACGCCTTGTGGTTGGCGCGGCGCGCCTTGGCGTCGGCGGTCTGGTACCGGGCGACGAACGCATCACGAAAGGCCGCGTAGCGATCCTCAAGAATGGCGCGGCGTGCTGCCCGCGTGAGATCGCGCATGAAGGCGAGGTTGTGGATGGTGTTCAGCCGAGCCCCCAGGATCTCTTTGCTCACGATGAGATGGCGGAGATAGCCTCGGCTGAAGGTCTGGCACGTGTAGCAGGTGCAGCCGTGCTGTATGGGTAGCGGGTCCTCGCGGAACTGGGCGTTGCGTAGGTTGAGGCGGCCTTCTGGCGTAAAGACGGCCCCGTTGCGTGCCAGCCGTGTAGCCAACACGCAGTCGAACATGTCGATACCCAGCCCGACGCATTGCACGATGTCCTCGGGTGAGCCGACGCCCATGAGATAGCGAGGCTTGGTGGCTGGCAGCAGTGGGTCCAGCAGCCGAAGCATCCTGCGCATCTCGACCTTACTCTCGCCCACACTCAGCCCGCCAATGGCATACCCCGGGAAATCCAAGCTGGTTAGGAAGGTTGCGCTCTCGGTGCGCAGGTCCTCAAAGATGCCCCCTTGTACGATCCCAAAGAGGGCCTGGTCCTTGCGCGTGTGAGCGTGCAAGCAACGTTCGGCCCACAAGTGCGTCCGCCGCAGGGCCTCGACATTGTAGTCATACTTGTCGGGTACTGCGCACTCGTCGAGGACCATGGCGATATCAGAGCCGAGTCGCTCCTGGATGCGGACGACTCGCTCGGGGGTGAAACGATGCTGCGATCCATCGATGTGCGACCGAAAGGTGACGCCGTCATCGTCGACGCTGCGGAGGTCCTTCAGGCTAAAGACCTGGAACCCTCCGCTGTCGGTCAGGATGGGGCCATCCCACGCCATGAAAGCGTGCAGCCCGCCCAGGCGCTCGATGGTGTCTATACCTGGGCGTAGATAGAGGTGGTATGTGTTACCCAGGATCATGGGCGTATCGAGTTCCTGCAGATCGCGAGGATCGAGCGCTTTGACCGTGGCCTGTGTCCCGACGGGACAGTAGACAGGTGTGGGCACATCGCCGTGAGGCGTGTGCAAGACGCCGGCACGCGCGCCAGTGCCGGCATCGACATGGATCAGCTCAAAGCGGAAGGGGGCCGTTCGCCTCTCGGCCGTTGGTGTCTGTTGCATGTGGCGATTATAGCACGGGGGCGACGAGGCCCGAAACGCAGACTCTCACGAGCGGCGGCAGCTGGCGCAACTGGAGGCGGAGCATCCCGCGCAGCCTCCGCCGTCGCCTGGCGATGAGCGTTCGCCAGCGATACACGCAAAACGCGATAGCATCCGCTGAGAGCGGGTACTGTTGCATGTGGGGCATGAGGCGGGGGCATCGGCCTCTTGATAGGCTCGACGCCGGTCGTAGCGTTGACCACAATCCTGGCAACGGTATTCGTAGAGTGGCATTGTGTGAGCTCCTCATCTGGCTTGCTATCGGGGGACGGCACTAGCCGTAGCCCAGAGTCTCGCGCAGCACATCTCCCAGTGCGTGGATGCCTTCGCGGATTCTCTCTGGGGTGAGTGTGGCAAAAGTCAGTCGGAGGCAGTTGGTCCCTTTGCCGTCCACATGGAAGGGAGCTCCTGGCACAAAGGTGACCTTATGGCGCACTGCTTGCGCCAGCAGCTTTGTGGTGTCCACTGTCTCGGGCAAGCGTAGCCACAGGAAAAGGCCGCCGGCGGGAATGTTAAAGGTCGCCTCCGGAGGAAGCTCCTTGCGGAGAGCGGCAACCATGGCATCGCGTCGCTGACGGTAGCTTGCGCGGATGCGCACGATCTGTTCGTCCAGCCAGCCGCGCTCCATGAACCCGATGGCGATGGCCTGCGATAGGGTGCTCGTGTGCAGATCGGCGCCTTGCTTTGCCATGACCAGTTGCTCGGCCACGCCCGGCGGGCAGACGGCCCAAGCTAGGCGAAGGCCAGGAGCCAGGACCTTGGAGAAGCTGCCTAGGTAGACTACTGACGCTTTTCCGCGTTCAATGGCAGCTAGTGGCGTAGCCATGGCCCCCTCGTAGGCGAGCTCACCGTAGGGGTCATCCTCGATGATGGGGATACCCACGCGTCCAAGGGCCTCTAGGACCTGCAGACGGCGCTCTGTGAGCTGCGTTGCTCCCGTTGGGTTCTGGTAGGTTGGGATCAGATAGGCGAACTTGGTGGGGACATGCTGGATCGTAGCCTCCAAGGCGTCGGGAAGAATGCCCTGCTCGTCCATGGGAACGCCCACAAACCGCGGACCATAAGCGCGGAAGGATTGGAGTGCGCCAATAAACGTAGGGTTCTCGACGAGTACGCGATCACCTTTGTCCAGCAGGATGCGCCCCAGTAGGTCCAGGGACTGCTGCGAGCCGCTTGTGATGATAATGTCATCGGCGTGGCAGGCAATGCCCTTGTGGCGCATGCGATCGGCCAACAGCGCCCGCAGCTCGGCGACGCCCTGCGTGGGGCCGTACTGGAGCGCCATCTGCGGGCGCTGCGTAAGGGCTTCCTCGGCGACGACGGCCATGCGCTCCGTGGGGAACAGGGCGGCATCGGGCCAGCCTCCAGACATGGAGATAGCGTCCGGGGCCTGGGCAGTGCGCAGGATGTCGCGGATGACGGATGTCGTCATGTTGGCAAGGCGGGACGCGTACAAGTTGCTCCAGTCCGTGGTCATGGTGTGCCCATGCTCCTCTCAGGGGAACGACGAAGGCTACGGGTGATACTCGGCGATGCGGCGAGAATACCCATTAGGATCAGCGTGCCGCCGACTATGGCCATCAGGCCGGGACGCTCTCCCAGGATGGCCCAAGCAAGCAGGGTCGCTTCGTTCGGTTCGCCCAGCATAGCCACCGAGACATAAACTGGCGCGACGTGCCGCACGGCCCAGTTGAATGCCGAGTGGCCTAGTATCTGCGGTACGATGGCCAAGGCTAGTAGCAGGGCGTAGGTTCGCGTTGAATACCCAAACAGCGCCTGTCCCGATGTCAAGCATGCGGTGCACAGCACTAGTCCAGCGATAGTGTAGCAGGGCCAGACATAGGCCAACGTCGAGAGCCGGCGACGCAGATGGCGCCCTAGAAGCATATAGATGGACACAGCAGCAGCTCCGAGCAGCGCTAATACGTTGCCCAGCATGGCTTCGCCTGTAAGGCCGAGATCACCATAGGCTACCATGGCGGTGCCTGCCAGGGCAAGTCCGATCGCCACGATGGTCGTACCGCTCACGCGCTCTCCAAGCAGCCAGTGCGATGCGGCTGCCAGCATGATCGGGCTGCTGCTAACTAGGATCACCGAGCTGGCCACCGTGGTGTGCGCGAGCGACGAGATCCATGCTGCAAAGTGCGCCGCAAGGGCCACACCTGAAGCTACGACCAGCCAGCGCTCTCGCCTCGGCAGGGGCTGCCAGCCCTCGAGAGTGGGGTGCCAAGCGACAGGCGCTAGCAAGAGCCCCGCCAGCAGCAAGCGCCAAGCCCCCACTGCGAGCGGTGGCGCCGTCGTCAGTTTGATGAGCACGGAAGCCGTGGATGCTGCCGCGATGCCACCTACGAGCAGTGGCCATCCCAGCAAGCTGGCCGTTTTTGGCACATGGTCCTTTCCCATGGGGCGATTGTAGGCTCTCTGCGGATACCGGGCAAAGGCTAGCTATGGTGCCTGGTTCAACCATGGTACAATAGCGTGATCATAGTGCCTGTTGGGAGGGAGCATTTGCCGTGCGGATCCGTCGCTTGCCTGATGAGCTGGCTAGCAAGATCGCCGCAGGCGAGGTAATCGAGCGTCCCGTGTCGGTCGTCAAGGAGCTTATTGAGAACGCGATCGATGCCGGGGCCAACCGGATCGACGTTGCCATCGAGCGGGGTGGGCGTCGGCTCATGCGTGTCGACGATGACGGGTGCGGCATCCCCGCAGATCAGGTGGAGCTGGCATTCGCGCGGCACGCGACGAGCAAGCTGTCATCGGTCGACGATCTGTATGAGATTCGCACCCTGGGTTTCCGGGGGGAGGCTCTGTCGAGCATCGCCGCCGTCTCCCACGTGACGCTTTCGACCAAGACGGCCGATGAGCAAGCGGGCACGCGGATCCGCCTGGAGGGAGGCGATGCGCAGCCCATCGAGTCGGTCGGGCGACCTACGGGCACAACCGTTACTGTGGAGCATCTCTTCTACAATACGCCGCCTCGGCTCAAGTTCCTGCGGACCGACGCCACCGAGGCCGGGCACATCGCACGGCTGGTCAGTGCCTATGCTTTGGCTTTTCCGCAACTTCGGTTCAGCCTGACGCATCACCAGCGTTCCGTGGTTCGCACGACGGGGACAGGTGCACTGTATGATGCTGTTTTGGCCGTATATGGCCTGGACGTCGCCGACGAGATGCTCGAGATCCCGCGCGATGACCAGCATGATCTACGGGTGTGGGGCTACGTTAGCAGCCCCGCGGTCCATCGGTCGACGCGGCAAGAGATCACGCTGCTGGTTAACCGGCGGTGGGTGCAGGACAACTCGCTCTCGTATGCTATCAGCCAGGCGTATCAATCTTTGCTGCCCCAGCGCCGATATCCCATAGTCGTGTTGCACGTCGAGCTACCCCCGCATGATGTGGACGTGAACGTGCATCCCACCAAGCGAGAGGTACGCTTCCAGCGTCCGCGGGAGGTGTTTGCGGCCGTGCAGCGTGCGGTGCGTACAACCCTCATGGGCCAAAGTAGCGTGCCCATCATCAGCCGAGTGGATGGCGGCGCACATGGCTCTCGATTTCAGGCCAATCGTGACAGCGCTCGTCCGCTATCGTTGCTGTTTTCTGATGAAGGACAAGTCGGGGACGCCCCGCGGCGGATGTGGGCGCCTGCCAGCACAGCGGCCGAGACGGTTGGTGGGGGCCGGCTCCCCATGCTCCGGGTGATCGGTCAGCTAGCTCAGACCTATGTCTTGGCAGAAGGGCCCGGTGGGCTTTACCTTATTGACCAGCACGCCGCTCACGAGCGCATCCGCTATGAGGAGCTATCTAGCCAGGTGAGGCAAACGGCAGTGGTCTCGCAAGAGCTCTTGGAGCCACGCGTAGTCGATCTCTCGCCACGCCAAGCCGAGATGGTGGAAGAGCACCTCGATGAGCTCGAACAGGTGGGATTGGTGGTGTCGCCCTTTGGCAGTGGCAGCTTTCTGGTACGCAGTGTGCCCCAGCACTTGGTGGGGGGCGATCTCGCGGCTGCCCTGGCAGAGATGGTGGAGGCGGCTGAGGAGGGTGGCGCAACTTTTTCGTGGGTGGATCAAGCGTTGATCACGCTTTCGTGCCATACGGCGATCCGAGCCGGCCAGACGCTCTCCTTCGATGAGATGCGCGACCTTGTGCGAGACTTGGAGCGCTGCGAGCTGCCACACACCTGTCCTCATGGCCGGCCAACTTTGATCCATATGACCCGCCAGCAGCTCGAGCGCGAGTTCGGCCGTCAGTGAGGTGCCGAAACCTCGCGACCTGTTCCGCGTATAGGGTGCGAGGATGGCGGATGCCGATGGCCCTCTGGGTTGGGCTCAGTAGCGAGGTGAGGCGATGAACCGGCTATATCGAAGCAGCGATGACAAGATCCTGGGCGGTGTGTGCGGTGGCTTGGCGCGCTATCTTGGCGTGAGCGCCAGCCTGATTCGCATTCTCTTTGTGTTACTTGCGCTGGCGAATGGTTTGGGTGTCTTGACCTACTTTGCGTTGTGGGTCCTGATGCCACTCGGGGCGCCAGGAAGCGAGACGGAAGATACGCTCGATCCGTTCGGGCAGCCCAAGGAGGAACGGGCGCCGAACGAGGCAACCAATCGGGCGGTGGTCGGTGGCGCGGTGCTGGTGGCGGTGGGCTTGCTGCTACTTCTTAAGAACCTGGGTGTTCTTTTGTGGTTCCGTTGGGATATGGTCGCGCCTCTCATGCTGATAGTCGTGGGGGCGATCGTTGTGCTGAACGCTCTACGCGAAGAGAGCTAGCCAGGTCAGCAGCGGCGAGGGCAGCGCCGACTAGGCGCTGCCCTCGCTCGTGTATGTGATGCGGGCGGGCGTTGATATATCATCTCCGGTAGGTTACACTGGGGC
>CAZTMY010000140.1:0-6396 GCA_964614895.1 uncultured Anaerolineales bacterium | reverse complement strand
AGAATAATCCCGTGCTAATCGGCGAGGCCGGCGTCGGCAAGACGGCTATTGTGGAAGGATTGGCGCAGGCTATCGTGGAAGGTGACGTTCCTGAGCCACTTATGAACAAGCGGATCGTGTCGCTCATGTTGGGTGCCATGGTCGCGGGCTCCCGGTTCCGCGGTGAGTTCGAGGAGCGCCTGAAAGCCACCTTGGACGAGATTCGGCAAGCCGAGGGTGAGATTATCCTATTTATCGACGAGCTTCACACCGTGGTAGGTGCGGGCGGCGCGCAGGGCGCCATTGACGCCTCAAGCATGATGAAGCCGGCGCTGG
The DNA here is from genome assembly GCA_964614895.1 of uncultured Anaerolineales bacterium. Taxonomy (GTDB): domain Bacteria; phylum Chloroflexota; class Anaerolineae; order UBA1429; family UBA1429; genus DAIRUQ01. The sequence goes on along the minus strand of CAZTMY010000140.1, from coordinate 6,081 downwards.
CGCGGGGCGAGCTTCGGTGCATCGGTGCCACAACGCTCGACGAATATCGGCAGCACATCGAGACCGACAGCGCCCTTGAGCGACGCTTTGCTCCTATCTATGTGGAGGAGCCCTCCCTTGAAGAGACGGTAGAGATGCTCAAGGGACTACGTTCGCGCTATGAGGAGCACCATCAGGTACGCATCACCGATGAGGCCCTTGAAGCTGCAGTGCGACTTTCAGATCGCTATGTGAAGGATCGTCACCTGCCGGACAAGGCCATCGACCTGATGGACGAAGCCGGGTCCAGGCTGCGCATCCGTATGTTCAGTTTGCCGGATGATCTCAAAGCGCTGAGAAGACGCTTGATCAATTTGGCGCAAGAGGAAGAGCAGGCCGCGGAAGAGGCCGACTACCGCCGCAAGGCGGAGATCAAAGCCGCACGCCTACGACTTGAGCAGGATTTCCGAGAGCAGCGCGCGGCCTGGCAACGCGAGCAGAACCTGGATGAGGTCGTGGACGTGGAGGATATCGCAGAGATTGTGTCGATGTGGACGGGCATTCCGGTCACGCGGCTCCAACAGATCGAGACGAAACGCCTATTGGGAATGGAGGAAGCCCTCAGCAAACGTGTTGTGGGCCAAGAAGAGGCCATTGGGGCCGTCTCGGATGCCATTCGCAGAGCCCGGTCTGGACTCAAGGATCCCAGGCGCCCCATCGGCAGCTTTATCTTTCTTGGCTCTAGTGGTGTGGGCAAGACAGAGCTGGCCAAGGCGCTTGCCGAGTTCCTCTTTGATGATGAAGATGCGTTGCTGGCCATCGATATGACCGAGTACGGGGAGCGGCATACGGTATCTCGCCTGGTGGGCGCGCCTCCCGGCTATGTCGGCTACGAGGAAGGGGGGCAGCTCACGGAGGCGGTGCGGCGCCGACCGTATCGCGTGATCCTTTTCGACGAGATTGAGAAGGCTCACCCTGATGTTTGGAATGTCCTGATGCAGATTCTTGAAGAAGGCCGTCTGACCGATGGCCATGGCCGCACAGTGGACTTTCGCAACAGCGTGATCATCATGACGTCCAATATCGGCACGCACTTTGCCACACGACGAGCAGGAGTCCTAGGGTTCCGTACCCTGGCCGACGAAGCCGCGGAGCGGGACCGCTACGAGGATGAGCTATCAGAGGCCCTCAAAAAGACATTCAGGCCCGAGTTCCTGAACCGTGTGGATGAGGTGATCATCTTTGACGTGCTTGAGCATGACGACATGGTCGCTATCGTCCGGCTGCAGATGGCGGAGATCCGCGAAAGGCTGAAAGAGCAAGGCCTAACGTTTGTGCTCACCTCGGACGCCGAGGCATGGCTAGCTAAGCGCGGCTACGATCCCCAATTCGGAGCGCGACCTGTGCGTCGCGTACTCCAACGCTATGTAGAGAACCCGCTTTCCAAGTGCTTGCTAGCGGGCGAATTCAAAACTGGCGATACGATAGAGATTGATGTGAACGCCAAGGGTGACGCCCTGGTGTTCTCGCGGCGACAGGATGACGGCCTAGCTCCTGCCACACTCGAGGAGGCCATCGTTGGCTGATGGCAGCGGATCTACTGCGGACCAAGGCCAGATGGGCGAGGTTGGCAACGACGCGGCTCTGGAGGGGCTACCCCCCAGAGCCGCTGCTGCGTACAGAGAACTTCTCGCGGACGAGCGCCTTGGCAACGCGCCGGTCACCCTCCGGCACGCCTACGATCGCATCATTGCGTCGCTGGAGGATGGTGGCACACTCTACCTGTGTGGCAACGGTGGGAGCATGGCAGACGCGCTTCATATCTCGGGAGAACTGCTGAAGGCATTCGCGCTACCGCGTCCGGTGCCGGCCAGCCTGTCGTCGCGTCTGGCAGGGCTCCCTCACGGGGATGATCTGGCGAGGCACCTGCAGCGGGGCCTACGCGCGCACGTCCTCGGCTCTAACCCCGCTCTGGCCTCGGCCGTTGCCAACGATGTCCCTCTGCGGGGGATGGTGCTAGCGCAAGAGCTGTACGCGTTGGCCAGGGAAGGCGATGTATTGCTGGCCTTGAGCACAAGCGGCGCCTCACTCAATATCTTGCGTGCCGTCGCCTTGGGCCGGGCACTGGGAGTCACTACCATCGGGCTTACAGGGCGAGCGCCCAATCCCTTGGTGGATCTAGTCGACATAGCCGTGAGCGTGCCCCGCGATCGCACGGACGAAGTGCAGGAACTACACCAAGTGCTCTACCATCGTCTTTGCCTGATGATAGAGGCCTACTTTGTGGATAGCTGGTCCTAGCCATGGCTTTGCAGCCGATCTAGGTTGACGACGCTGTGGGGCGTCTCGCCGCGGAGTACCTGGAGCGCGATCTCACACGTCATCCGGTAGAGGTCCTCTCGAGCCTGGGGCGAATAGGCAGCCACATGTGGTGTGAGGATCAGGTTGTCAAGCGTCAGCAGAGGCGAGTCTTCTGGCAAAGGCTCTTGTTCAAAGACGTCCAACCCGGCGGCCCACAGACGCCTAGAGCGGAGAGCATCCACTAGGGCTGTCTGGTCTACGATAGATCCACGGGCCGTGTTGATGAGGATGGCGCCTGGGCGCATTTGCTGGAATGCGGCCTGATCCAACATATGGTAAGTCTCTGAGGTAAGTGGACAATGAATAGTCACGATCTCGGACTGGCTCAGGAGGTCCCCCCACTGAACGAGCTTGGCGCCAAAGCGTGATGCCCGTTCCTGCGTGATATAGGGATCATAGGCCAAGAGGTTTGGCTGCCAGCCCGAGAGACGTCTCGCCACGGTGCTGCCGATACGTCCGAGCCCGATGATGCCAATCGTGGTGCCCTGTAACCGGCGCTTGGCACCCAGGGCGCGACGAGGATGGGGCACGCCCCGTACCGCCTCCTCGCCTCGTGGGATGACGCGGAGGCAGGCCAGAAGCAACGCCATCGCATGATCGGCGACCTCAGCCGTGCAATAGCCGGGTACGTTGCACACCATGATCCCTTGTTCCGTGGCTGCGTCGCAATCGACGCTATCATAGCCCGCACCCATGCGGACGATGCAGCGACAGCGCTCCAGCTTGGAGATGACATTGGCATCAAGGAGAGGGCGGACGCTCTGGATAAGGACGACATCAGCGTCCGCTGCCACGGCGATAGCATGTTCGGGCGAGGAGACTTGGTACGCTTCCCAAGTGGCGCCTCCCTCTGCTAGGAAGGAGGCCTCTGTCCCCACAGGCGGGAATAACTCGGGATCATACTCCAGTAGGACGACGCGGGGTTGACGCATGTTCGCTGTCCTTCTTCTAGCGTTGCGTTAGCCCCAGTTTAGGGAGTGTGATGTGCCAGGGCAAGCTAGAGCATACTCCCACACGCGTGCGTTGGCGTAGCATGGGTTCGATGGTATACTAGCGTATCGTGCATCTAGGATGCTTGTCTAGATTGCAGAGGGAGGAGCAGCGTGAGGGGTCATATGCCAATACCAGGAGTTGTGCTCGGGGAGCGTGGCAGAGCCGCCATGCTGGAGGGCTTTACCTCCATGGGGCGGCTCCTCGCCATGACCCTCGGGCCAGTCGCTGGCAAGATTGCTAATGATCGTCACCCCAACATGGCACCCGAGCTTCTCACCGATGCGGCGACCATCGCACGGCGCATCATCCAGCTACCGGAACGCGGTGAGGACGCCGGCGCGATGATGATGCGACACATGGTCTGGCGCATGCGGGAAAAAGTCGGTGACGGGAGCGCTACCGCCGCGGTGTTTGCCGATGCTTTGGCGCGAGAGATGCAGCGGGTGATCGGCGCGGGGGCCAATGCCATGATGGTCAGGCGCGGCGTGGAACTGGCCATCGACGTAGCCGTTGATGCTTTGGATGCCATGGCGATTCCTCTGGATACGCAGGAGAGGATCGCGGCTGTGGCGACGGCTGCCACTGGCAACGCTGAGATCGGCGAGATTCTGGGCGAGATGTACGACGTCCTCGGTCCCAACGCCAATATCATCATCACCGGCTATATCGCCACCCACCATGATCGCGCCTACCACGAGGGGGCGCGGTTCAAGGCTAGCTACGTGTCGCCGTACTTGATCACCGACACGGCACGCCGCCTGGCTGTGCTCGAGGACGTCTACGTGCTGGTGACTGACCAGGTAATTGAGACTACGGAGAGCGTGTCCAAGGTGCTGGACGAAGTCGTCTCGCATGGTGGCAAGAGCGTGCTGATCATCTGCAAACGGATGGGTGACAAGGCCATCGGTGTCCTGACGGCCAACAACGACCGCGGCACGATCCAGTCCTGCGCGGCGACGCTCAAGGCATACGGGGAAACACGCAAAGACATTCTCAATGACATGGCTCTTCTAGTCGGTGGCTACCCAATCATTAGCCCCGATGATTCCGAGCTACCCGACGTGTCCATCGAGATGTTTGGCAAGGCAGATCGCGTGCTGGTGGATCGCCAGCGTATGGACATCGTGGGCGGCAAGGGTGACCGCGCCAAGATGAACGAACGCGTCAAGGGGCTGCGTCGGCGTCTACGCCAGGCCGAGAGCAACGACGATCGCGAGTCACTGCGCGAGTTGCTGGCACACTTTTCCGCCGGCATTGGTGAGCTCCGTATCGGGGCGCTCACGGAAGATGACCGCAAAGCTCTCAAGGCTGTCGCTGAGGAGTCCATGAAGGCTGTCATGTGCGGCATGGAAAGCGGCGTGGTGCCTGGTGGCGGCGCAGCTTTTCTCGCGTGCGTGCCTGCGGTAAAGCAACTAGACCTGGACAGTGACGTTGGTATCGGCGTAGAGATCATGGCGCGCGTTCTGGAAGCTCCCATGCGGGTCATCGCGTCCAATGCCGGAGAGCATCCTCCCATTGTGCTGGACGCGGCTCGTCGCGCCGGTGTGGGCTTTGGTTTCGACGCCCGAGCCAAAGAGATAGCCGATATGGCTGAGAGAGGCATCCTTGATCCAGCAATGGTGGCCAAGCACGCGTTAAGGTTGGGAGCTAGCAGCGCACTCATGCTTATGACTACCGATGCGTTGGTATTGCATCGCAAACCCAAGGAGGAGCACACACCATGAGCGTTGCCCAAGACGCGCAGAGATTGAACACTGACGCAACCTGGACCAAGCTGGGCCCTATCGCGACCGGGGGAACCGTGTTCGGCGTGGCGGTGTCGCCGTTGCCCAACATCCGGCGTTTCTGGATCGCTACAGGATGTGGTGTGTTCGTGTCCGATGACGAAGGTGATACCTGGGGACAAGTGCTGAATGGCCTGGCGACGCCGCTGCTCAGTGCGTTGATAGTCGCTCCAAACGGAGCGCTTCTCGCTGGCGCCCTCGACGGCGGTCTGTTTGCCTCCTTTGACTATGGCGTGACCTGGGAACAGGCACAAGTCCCGCCCGAGTACCTGGCACCGGTAACCGCGCTGGCGGTTTCGCCCAACTTTGCGAAGGATGGCTCGGCATTCGCCGCCACGGACGGAGGCGGCTTGCTGGCTTCCAGGAGTTCCGGTCGCAAGTGGGAAGAGAGCGGCTTTGGTCTCGGGGACGACGTTGTTTGGGCTCTGGCCGTGACCAACAACTGGTCGGAGCGCGAGACAATGTTCGCCTCTACCAGCGAGGGGGTGTTTGTCTCCCATAACGGCGGCAGAGCCTGGCGCGAGACGGAATTACTCCTGGACAACGATACTATCAGCGTGCTGAGGACGAGCCCGGCGTACGATGACGACAGGACGGTCTGGGCAGCTACCGAGTCTGGCGCCATGTATCGCTCCCGAAACGGCGGGCGGACGTGGGATCTGGTGGCAGGCCAGGTGGGCGACGGCCCAATCAACGGCCTGTGGGTCCATCCCGACTATGCGGAGAATGGCCGTCTCGTCGCGGCGGTAGGGGCCCAGATCTGGTTGTCCGATGATGGCGGCGAGACCTGGCGCGCAGGCCAAGAGCTACCCGATGCCGTGCTGAGCCTTGATGGTGAGACGGACGCACTGCTCGCGGGGCTGCATGCGGATGGTGTTTGGCTCTCGTCGGATGGCGGCGAGACGTGGATGGATCGCAGCGCCGCATTGGCCGCGCGGGGCTTTGCCAAGCTGGCGGCGACAGA
>CAZTMY010000139.1:5916-6477 GCA_964614895.1 uncultured Anaerolineales bacterium | reverse complement strand
GCCGCCCCTGCCAACGCCGGGACCAGCCGAACGACTATGTCGCTTGCTTTGGTCAGGGCAAACAAAAGAAGGTCGATGTCAAACATCAGCGGGCTGTAGGATCCCGCACGCCAAGCCTGGCCTCGCGCTGCGCGAAGCGCGGAAAGTGCGACGGGGAGCTCGTCCTCGGACAGGGGCCAAAGGCCCAAGAGGAGGAGCCGAGCAATCAACGCGGCAACCACAAGCCCGAGATAGGCACCAATCTCCACGGTTGGCCAGCTCAAGTCGAGCCCGTGTGCTCGGTCGTTTGCGGTTGCCGTCTCAAGTTGTCTGACCGTTTCCATCCTGCCCCAGTCCTGCTCGCGCTCCTAACGCTCTGGCGATTATACCACAAGCGCGAGCCTCAACCCTAGCGGCCGTGGCCATAGATCACATAGCTCGCGTTCTCGTAGACGCGATCGCGCATCGCGTCCAGCTTTTGCAGAGTCACCTTGCCGGCGCCATACTTGTTTCCCTCACGCGGCCCCACCACGATCAGATCAACGCCATACGCGTCCAGGACGGCCTCAGTCCTACCCATGT
>CAZTMY010000139.1:0-5906 GCA_964614895.1 uncultured Anaerolineales bacterium | reverse complement strand
GGGCTCTGATAAATGGTCGCAATGTCAGGCTCACGCTGCCCTTGGACGTCATAGCTACCACGCCACTGGAGCTCGTGGCCCGTCCAGCCCAGCAGTGTGGGAACGCCGGTCCATGCCGACAGCCGGTTGAATTCAGAGTAGGACTCTCCTGGCGCCTCCACGAGCACATCATCATCACGCGCATGCTCCTGCAACCATTGGATAGCCGCATACTCGTCAGGCGCCGCTTGCTTCAGGTACGCGGTGCCGTCCAGCGTCGGCGCGGTGGTAAAGCCGCCCGCCTTGGCGGGCACCGCCGCCGCCGTATAGAGCAAGCCCACTGCCATGGCCGTGCCGCCCAACGCCATTGCCACCCCGCGCGCGCCTCTGCCCATGGCCGTCTCAGGATGCCAAGCCTCCACACTCCGCGCCGCAAGGTGCACGCTTGCCACCCCCAAGAGGAGCCACACCTGGTAGTAGAACTTGAACACGGTGTTCATCCGCGTGCCAAACACGTCCCGCAGAAACAAGAACTCGCAAAAGATGACCAACGCGCCCGCCAAGGCCACCATGGCCAGGCTGAGCCGCATGGGTCGGTCGAGCCATGCGCTTGTAGCCCGCCCAGTCCACCAGGCTGCCAGCCCCCACAGTGAGACGCCGGCCAGCACCGCGCCCAACCATGCCGTCCACCAGCCCTGCACAGCACAGATCAACGTCAGAGTCGCCAGGCCGAGGGCGCCCGCCAGATCGAGGGCGCGCCAGGATCCACCCGATGATCCGTGACGCCATCGCCATGCCCAGGCCGCCAACGCAGGCACCAGCCAAAGGACCTGCACCCCAAACATCAGTAGGTGCTGGTGTAGCTGCGTCTTGACGCCCACCACCAGCCCGATCCCGCCCGCCTGCGAGCGGAAGCTGAGGTAGAAGGGCAGGTACAACGCCACGCCTAGGATGGCCAGGCCACTCCCCACCCGAACGCCATCACCCAGCCCACGCCAGATGGATCTGCCCTTGCGCACATCTGGTCGCAACAGATACGCGCCCACAACCATGGCGAGATACAGCGGCAGATCCCACGTGTTCAGGAAGCCGAGGCTGCCTACAATCAGACCGTAGGCGAGCAAGTGTGTCCAGCCTCCGGGCCAACGCAGGCACCCCACTCGGCCGGGCCTATCATCGAGGAGTAAGTTCAGCGCCAGGGCTAGGGCTACCAGCACGAACGGAAGCGCCAGCACATGGGGATGATTGTCGCCCAGCAAAAAACTAAAGGCTGGGAACTCTGAGATGACCTCCGCGCTGTTCCCAAGCGCATCCCGATCATGGATAACCCGCGACGCTCGCCACCACCACCACATGTCGTCCGGATACCAGAAGCGCGACGGCGCCGAGGCGCCCAGGTTCTTGACGTCCAGCCAGCGCCACAGAGCCTCAGAACCCCATCCTCGCGCGCGGATCAGCTCAAATACGCCCTCAAGATTGCCCATTACGGCCACCATCACAGCCGTGAGCCCACCTGTGCCGAGGGGCACACCTTCACGTTCAGGCGTGTCGCCCCGGGTAGAGCGCGCAGCCATCAAGTTGTAGCCCAGCCCGAACGCCCCGCTGAGCGTAAGTGCGAAAAGAGTGCTACCCATCAGGTTGAACCCGACGCCTGGCGTTACGCTCGCGAGCCGCGTCAGCATGGCCATCATCACATAGCCAAAGTAGTAGTAGCTGATGCCATATCCTGCCAGCCATGGGTCGCGTGGCGGAAAGCTCTCGCTTCGGAGGATGCCGTTGAGAAAGGCGAATTCCATTGGCTTTTCAGTGGCTGCGATCTCGGGATTGTACGCACGAAAGACTGCGAACAGCGCCAGAGATCCCAGGAACACCAACTCGTTGGTTAGCACCAGACGCCGATGCTCGCGCAGCCATGATGTGATCTCGAAACTATCGCGCCGCCAGATCCACGCTGAGGCAACCGCCACAAGCAGCATCACCATCAGGATACCCGACAGACGGTTTTCGAGGAAGCCGAATGTCACCAGCAGCCAAAAGCCATAGGCTACCAGCAAGAGACCAACAGGCCGCGCCACCGATAGGCCTCGGTCAGGCAGCGCCCGACAAAGCCGCCAGACCAAGGGGTAGGCGATTACGGCCATCGCGCTCAGCGCCAGCCACCACTGCAGCACCGCGCCCATCACCCGCTCGTCCCCTCTCCGCCCGCCAGGGCCACCTTCAAGGCATCCGGTACCACGCGGTAGAGAATGCCTCCCTCATTCTGGTGCGCCGCCACCAGAACGCCCCTCTCTGCCAGCCGAGCGAGCGTCAGCATGCCTTCGCTCCCATAGCTGATGCGCTCGAGCTGACCTACGTACACAAACCCCACGTCATACTTCTCCAGGATGCGCAGCGCCTGCTCATCGCTGCTGGCCGTGTACAGGGCCGCCGCGTCGCGCTCCCGCGCCGCCACCACATCCCAAGGCCGTTGCTCCCGCTGATGCATCCCCACCAGGTTGGGCAGACCCGTGAACGAAGCGATGCGGCAGCCACCTTCGCGATAGTAGCCCAACGGAGCCTCCACCACCACGGGCGTGCCCGATACATTCTCCCACAACCATCGGATCGCGTCCAGGTCGTAAGACAGTGAGATGACGCTATCATTGTCCGGCCACCGATAGACGGCCGTCCGCATGAACGCAGCGCCATCCAGCGTCCATCGGGGACCGGGCCCTTCTGGGAAGCGCTCACTCACCCGCGCGTGCACCCCCAGCGGCACATACGCAGCAGCCGCCCCCATAACGACCACAGCCACCACTCGCCAGACTGTGCCCCAGATCAGCCTGGCCTCCCGCAACCGCTGCCACAGCTCTGGTATCTCGGCCCCCACCGCCAGCCCCAACAACACCCAAGCCTGGAAGGAGAACTTGAAGACGGTGTTCATGCGCCGCCAGGCTGTGCCCTCTAGGAAATCCGCGACGTACACGACCTCCACGCCCGCCATCATCCCTAGCGCGAGAACTACCATCAGCCGCTGCAGGCGCTGCAATGTCGGTAGCCCTGGCTCGCCTGCAAGCCAGGCCGACGCGACGAGCAACGGCGCGTACAGCCCCAAGGCGCCCAGACCTGTCACCACGCTGACACCTGCCACGACCACGCACGCAGCTAGCACAAGCCACCACCCGCCGGGCAGTCGTCGGACCGCGCGATGACCCCACCATGCCAGCACGGACCCCGTAAGGAACAGATGCGTGCCCCAAACCACCACCGCGTTGAGTTGTGGGGTCCTCTCTTTGGCTGGCAGCAAGCCCAATCCGGCTCGGATCGGGACGTACGAACGCGCAAAGGGTAAGAAAAGCAGGTAGCCAGCCAATGCGGTAACACCCGCTAGGAACATACCTTCGACGGCGCCCCTCCAGCCAGAAGCGCGCGCCCCCTGGATCGCCAAAACCGCCGCGATCAAGAGCCCATACGCCGGCAGATCCCACGGGTTGGCCGCGTACAGACTGCCCAGTGTTAGAGCCAGCGCAGCTAACCAGAGGATGGGCCGCCCACCTCGGCGCAATCCCTGGCCGGCGATCTCTAGCAACAGAGCTAGAACCAGCAGCGTCGCTGGTAGCGCGATCACATGCGCGTGCAAATCCGCAAACAAAAACGAAAAGAATGGGAACTCGCTGATGGCATAGGGAATCGCACGGGTTGCACGCGTCCAGTAGTCAAACGGCATCAGCGTTGCTTTGCCCCGGACAAGAGCCAACAGCCCGTTCCAGATAGCAGGTAGGTCCGTCAGCCTGATCTCAGCGCCAAAGAAGGTCGCGCCACCAGCTCTGCCCAGAGATTCGAGCCACTGCATGGGCACGGTCAGGTTGCCCACCAGCGCCACCAAAGCCAGCGAGGCGAATCCCGCCTTCGCAGAACCACCCAGGCGCCGCCCAATGGCCCAACTGCCCAGGCACGTGAGCCCAAACAGGCTCGGAATCGCCAGGTTGAACCCGACCTCGGGCGCGAGCCCAGTCAGCTTCAGGACATAGCCCACAAGATAGTGTCCGTAGTAGTAATAGTTGAGATAGCCATGCGCAAAATACGGGTCGTAGGGAGGCATATGCGCCGACTTGACCACCGCATTCAGGTAGGCCAGCTCCATCAGTTTCTCGCCGCCATACCACGGATGCCACAGGTCCGGATTCAGTAGGCGCAGCGTCACAAAGGCCCCGAACGCCACGGTGAAGAGCAGTTCCTCTCCGAGGATGAGCTGGCGATGCCGTGCCCATGCCTCAGCAATGGCCTCTCGTCCTCGCCTGAGGGCGAGCCAGCAGATCAGCCCCAACCCGAGCACGGCCAGCCAAGCCACCCAAGCGACGTTAGCCCACAATCGAAGACTTGCGCCGATCCACACCAGATAGCCCGCTGCCAGCCACCCGACGATGCGTGCCCAGGCATACCCGGCGTCGCCCCAACTTGGGAACAGCCGCGCCGTCAGGGGCCATGCCGCCAGGCCCAACGCTGCGAACACGGCCCACCACAGCAGGATCGCCAGTGGAGCACTCGCGCTCGCCAAGCTATTCCAAGCTCGATCCCGGACGACCGGCAACTCCTGCACCGGCACATCCAGCATCAGCGATCGCGACTCGGGCACCGTTGCCGGCCCCTCGGCTGCCACGCGAGAGGGGATCCAGCTAGGACCCCACTTTGCCCACGCCGCCCGCAGAGTGTCCCCCACCGCGTGCGACGTGACGGCTTGGTCCCCTCCGCGCACCGCATAGATCGTCACGGGACCATCCTGGTAGATAATGGACAAATCGTCGCCCACCATGGCATCCAGCGCCGCCAGGCCCTCGGGGGCATAGTAGGCTCGCTCCAGCTCGCCCACATACACCAGGTCCACACCGTAGCGCTCCAGCACAGCCCGCTTCTCGGCAACGTCAAGGCTGCCGTAGAGCGTCTGCACGTCCTGCAGGCGCCAGTCCACGACGATGCCCCCGACAGCGGCGCGCTGCTGCTTCTGGTGCCAGTCCCACCCCACGATGGTCGGCAATCCCGTGTATACCGAGATGCGCCCACCCCAGCGGTAGAGCGGGGTGTTCCCCTCAGCGATGACGGGCGAGCCGGTCACATTGTCCTGAAGCCAGACGATGGCACGTCGATCGTGGTCGAGGACGAACTGAGTGTCGCGGTCGTGATAGACGGCCGTTTCCATGTATGCGGCGCCATCGAGTCCCGTGGGCTGATCCGCGTGCCATCGGTCACGGATCTTGCCCACGGTAGCCGTCGGCGCATAGAGCGCCGCGCCCGTTACAAGCAAGATCAGCCCCGCTGTCCACCAACCTCGCGTCGCCGACGACCACAGCCGTCGCAACCGTACAATGGTCGCCAACCCCAAGGTCGATGCCAGTCCCCACAGCACCCAGGCCTGCAGGTAGAACTTGAAGACCGTGTTCATGCGGCCGATGTCGCCCTGCAACACCACAAACTCGACGCCCACCGTCAACGCTGCGCCAACGACCACCATAGCGAGCGCCATCCGTGACCGAGTTCCACGTGCCTTGTCCACCAGCAGCAGGAGAGCGCCTACCAGCAACGGCAAGCCCATCGCCACAGCGCCGAACCCCGCCAACAGAGAGGCCAACCAGATGACGCCCAACGCGGCCAGGAGTGCCCAGCAGAGCTGGTAGGCCAGCGTCTGCCCGTATACCAGAGACCGGTACAGCCTCTGGAAGCGGCGCGGTCTCCGCAGGAAAGCTCTTACCGCGCGGACGATCGGCTGTCGCGTGCCCCTCTCGCGTGCCACTGTGACCACATAGGCATACAGCACATAGAGAAAGAGCCCGTGGATCCAGAGGTACTCGCTCAGACTGGTGCGGGCGTCCTGCCATAACCTAACGCTGGTGTAGCCGGCCCCGTAATTGGCGTGATATGGCCAAGTCAGCACATAGCTGACGCCCAGCGTC
>CAZTMY010000138.1:0-6488 GCA_964614895.1 uncultured Anaerolineales bacterium | reverse complement strand
GCCTCCGTTAGCGACAATCTCACCACAACCCAACGGCGCCAACCAAGTCCCCACAAAGACCGCTTTGGCCGCCAAGCTGCGAGGGACCCTTACAGCTAAAGCGCCCACTGCCACAAGCACGCCCACAGCTCCGCCCACCGAGACCCAGCTACCTCCCACGCAGACGCCTACTTCCCAGCCTACACCCACTGCCCCTGAGCCAGAAATCTTGCCGATGCTGGCCTTTGTGCGACTGGGGCCTGACCAGACTGCCAATGTGGTCATCCGCGATCTCGCGTCTGGGGATGAGCGCGTATTGACGCATTTCACCGAGCCCCTGGGCATCTTTGACCTCAATTGGTCTCCTGATGGGGGAAGCCTTATCCTGGTCAGTGCCCATAACTATCTCGCCAGTCGCCTGAACGAACGCAACGTGTTCATGGTGCAAAGCGATGGAACCGATCTGCGTATGATCACCGGAGATGTCATGCCGCCCAGCGAGGCCAGTGGCCCCTTTGCCAGTATTACTGGCGTGATCTCTGGGACGGCAGCACCTTGCTACGTGTCCGCTCAAGGTGCTGCCAGCCCGGTTACGGCAGATGCTCATGGGACATTTACTTTGACCGGTGTGCCCGAGACGGCCAGTTGGGTTCGCGCAGTGTGCGCCCCATCAGATGCAAGCTCGGAGGTGCCGGAGGAGAGCCATGCCGCGATGTCCATGCTGCCGTCGTATCAGGGCTCGCTGTCGCTGGCACAAGGTGTGTCCGTGCCTCTCACCATTACTCTGAGCGTCAGCCCCGGGGGGGCAGGATGGCAACAAGCATCACTGGCGCCCGAAGGAGATCGCTTCTGTGGCGTGCGGTACACTTGGACGCTGGATGCAGAGGGCGCGGCTGTCTATCGACCTACCGGGTATCTCTATGACATTGAGACTCACCAGGCCAAGCCTGTTGAGCTGCCAGACGGCGCGCGTATCCAGAACCTGGCATGGTCTCCTCTGGGAGACTATATTGCCGGCGCCTACCGCATGGAGCAAGGCTCATACTTGGCCCTTTGGGATACGAACGGCAAGTTGCACAAAACCATCGTCAAGATCGCCGACACGGACAGCGTCATCATGATCGCCAAGGATGTGAGTTGGTCGCCCGATGGGACAGACCTGGCCTACGCCCTGCTACAGCACTACTGGTGGGAGGATCCAGCTTACAAGACCGAGATCTGGACCATATCTCTGGAGGATCCCGTGCCGCAGCTCGTGACCAAGCTACATTGGGGCGAACACGCAACGCATCCTTCCTGGGCTGCTGACGGAAGGACTCTCTACTATGAGTTTGCGCGTGGTCTCAAGAGTGAACCTGTGCCCGAGAACGCCGACCATATACTGCAATTCATAGCATCGGACGGGACGGGCAGGTCAACGACGCTACTAGACGGCGAGCCCGCCATGTTGCCCGCTGCTTACCCAAGTTGCTCCATGGGCAACCCACGCCCTGAAGACGTTATCCCGGAAGGTGGCCCATGAGCGAGCTAGCTTCCAAAGCCAGGCTAGATGCTCCTGCACCCAACGGGTCGCTGCCGGGAGTGTCATTTCCGTTGGGCGCTACCGTCACGGCGCGCGGGACTAACTTTTGCATTTTCAGCGCCAATGCTACCTCGGTAGAGCTCCTGCTGTTTGATCAGTGCGACCAGAGCGAACCCTCTGAAGTCTATGTGTTGGATCCCGAGCGCAACCGAACCTACTACTACTGGCACATCCTACTTCCCCATGTTGGTCATGGCCAAATCTATGCCTACCGCATCTATGGCCCCTACCGCCCTGAGGAGGGCCACCGCTTCAACCCACACAAGCTGCTGCTGGACCCCTATGCGTACGGCATTGCCTGCGCCAATCGCTGGAGCCGTTTGGACGCGTACGGCTACCATGACAACACAGCTACCGCATTCAAAGGCATGGTGCTTGAGCTAGATAGCTACGACTGGGAAGGCGACACACCGCTGCAGCGGCCGTTCGATGATACCATCATCTACGAGACGCACGTCAGAGGAATGACGGCACACAAGTCGTCGGGCGTGGCTTATCCTGGCACCTACAGGGGATTTGTGGCCAAGATCCCACATCTTCAGCATCTGGGTGTGACGGCTGTGGAACTGCTGCCCGTGCAGCAGTTCGATGAGCAAGAGGTCATGCGTGTGAACCCCATAACGGGCCAGCGTCTCACAAACTATTGGGGCTATGCGCCTGTTGCCTACATGGCCCCGCACGTCGGGTATGCCACACGCCCAGATCCAGTCGTAGCGGCGGACGAGTTCCGTGATCTGGTCAAGGCGCTTCACCGAGCTGGTATCGAGGTCATCCTAGACATCGCCTTTAACCATACAGCAGAGAATGATCACACAGGCCCCACGTTCGGATTCCGGGGCATCGAGAATGTGGCCTACTATATCCTTCAGGAAGACATGCGGCTCTATGCCAACTTTTCCGGATGTGGCAACACGGTCAACTGCAACCACTCGATCGTGAGGCGCTTTGTGATAGATTGCTTGCGCCACTGGGTGCAGCATTACCATGTGGATGGCTTTCGCTTTGATCTGGCCTCGGTGCTCTCGCGTAACGAACGCGGCGAGGCCATCACCGATGCCCCCATCTTGTGGCAGATCGAGTCAGACCCAGTCCTCGCAGGCACCAAACTGATCGCCGAGGCATGGGATGCCTCTGGCTTGTACCAGGTGGGATCGTTCACCGGTGATCGGTGGACCGAGTGGAACGGCCGTTTTCGAGACGACGTGCGCCGCTTTGTACGAGGCGACGGTGGGGTGGTGCGTGACCTCGGACATCGGCTAACCGGCAGTTTTGATGTATTTGCGGAAAAGCCCAGCTACACGCCACATCGTAGTATCAACTATGTCACGTCGCACGATGGCTTTACGCTACATGACCTGGTCGCATACGAAGCCAAGCACAACGAGGCCAATGGCGAGGATAATCGCGACGGCACGGACCTGAACTACAGTTGGAACTGTGGTGTGGAAGGGCCTACCGATGATCCCAAGGTACTCGCGCTACGCCAGCAGCAAATGCGCAATTACCTTGTCCTGTTGATGGTCGCCTGGGGGACTCCGATGATCCTCGGCGGCGATGAGTTCGCTCGTACCCAACGGGGGAACAACAATGCCTACTGCCAAGACAATGAAATCAGCTACGTGGACTGGTCCAAGTCCGAGGACATGAGCGAGCTTACGCGCTTCTTAAGGGAGCTGATTGCCTTCCGCAAGCGCCACCCCACGCTCACCAGCACTCGGTCCGTTAACGGCGCATCGCCCGAGGCACTGCTAGCAGAGCAAGTGACCTTCCACGGCGTGCAGGCTGGCAAGCCCGACTGGGGCGATCACTCCCAGAGCCTAGCCGTCCATTACCATGCAGTTCCGGGAGACAGCGACATCTATGTGGCAGCCAATGCGTACCATTGCGCGCTCTCGTTCGAGCTCCCCGGTGGATTTAGGTGGCACCGCGTCGTCGACACAGCACTTGGGAGCCCGAACGATATCGTAGAGGAAGGACACGCGCCGCTGGTAGAGAGCGCACGTTACTGCGTGCGCCCGCGAAGCGTCGTTGTGCTGGTAGCGGGCTAGGGGTGAGGCGAGTCTATCTCGCAGAACGTCTCTGGGACTTTAGGATTCCTACGTAGGGCAGATTCCGATAGTGATCGTTGCTATCCAGACCATAGCCAACCACAAACTCATCAGGCAATTCAAAGCCGTGATAGGCTAGTGGGATATCGATCAGGCGACGATAGGGCCGATCAAAGAGCACGCACACCTTCAGGCTAGCGGGCTCCCGCGTCCGCAGCGTGCGCAAGAGATAGTTGAGCGTCAACCCTGTGTCAATGACGTCCTCTATGAACAGAACATGCCGGCCCGTGATAGGCTCGTCTAGATCCTTTGTGATTCGTACGGTCCCGGCGCCTCTGTCGGCCGCATAGCGCGAGATGGCCATAAAATCGATGCTGACAGGGATCCGAATGGCCCGCAAGAGGTCCGCCATGAACATCACAACGCCGTTGAGCACACCCACAAGCAATGGGTCACGCCCAGCATAGTCAGCGGAGATGTCTTGCCCGATGGCAGCGATACGCGCGGCGATCTCTTCTTCTGTGACGATAACCTTGTCGATGTCTTTGTCAATGTGCACGATACTGGTACTCATCTCAGGAGCTCTTTGCGCTCTCGCCAATGAGCTCGCTGTCTCGCTCATCAATGCCAAGACGCTGTAGCAAACGGCGAAAGTCTTTGCGGTTCCACAGTCGCACGCGCACCTCTGGGTACAGCTCTCTCAGGCGATAAAGCTTGCGACGCTTCAGCCGGGTTAACTTCTGGCGCAGCGTCGTGAGCTCCACATAGAGATCCTGCTCCACCAGATAAAAGTCGGGCGTAAAGGCCTCGAGGAGATTGCCTTCATCGTCCCAATCGGTGGGGAAAGTGACGGGTTCGTAGCGCCACTCAATGCCATAGTAGTCCAGAACACGCGCAAACTCGCGCTCGCTGGGGTGCTGGAACTCGATGTCCTCTCTGGACATCGCGGGGTTCTCGATGGTCGGAGGTCTAGTCTGGTCCTTACACTGATTCAATGGTATGCTCTATCTCCCTCTGCGGTTGGATTATACTGCCTCAGAGGAGTGTGTCAATGATTGGTGCCGCTATCCATCTCACAGAGGAGGACGCTCGTGTATATCCGCCAGACCCCTTTTGACGAAGGCACAAGGTTGGAGCTTTGCGATGGAGACAAGCCTGTCAGCAGCTTGGGCGTATACGATCGCGACATACGTATAGGGGACCGAGTGGTCCGGCTTGGTGGCATCGGTGGTGTGGGTACTCGACCAGAGCACCGCATGAAAGGATACGCTCGACGGGTCCTTGACGCTAGTATCGAATTCATGCGAGACAAGGGGTACCATCTCTCGGCACTGTACGGTATCCCCAACTTTTACACGCGATGGGGCTTTGCGCCAGCCCTTCCGGAATGCCGCGTTACCATCAAGACCCGTGATGCTGAGCTCGCGCCGGCCCGGCTGGCGGTTCGTCAGATGACTCCGGACGATGCAAGCACTGTTGCGGCGCTGTACGCAGCGGCCAATGCTACTCGCACGGGCAGCGTGGTGCGTGCCAAGGACTGGTCAGGCTTCAAGCGCGGGCCAGGCTGGACGAGCCGCTTCGGTGTGTTCGTTGTTGAGCGCGAGAGCGTCGTGGTAGGCTATGCGGTGTATACGCTGGACGTCTCGAGCTGCGTGCTCGGCGAAGTGGGCTATCACGACCCGTCGGTCTGGAGCACGATCCTGGCAGAGGCAAGCCGGATCGCTTGGGAGCGTCGCCTGGAGCAGCTTACGGTTATGGCTCCGCCCGATGATCCGTTCCTTGCCTATTGTCGGCGCTATGGGTGCTGCTTCGAGCTGTCTTATGCCCGCAACGCCCATGGTATGGCTCGCATCATCAACCAGGACGCGCTGATCGAGGAATTAGCCCCGTTGCTACGCCGACGCGCTGTTGAGGCTGGCGTCGCTCCGTCCGGTACATTGGCGTTCCACACCGACTTGGGGCAAACAAAGCTCCCCTTCGGATCAGCCTCTGAGACGTTGCGAGTGCACCTACCACAGTGGGCGCTTGCGCAGCTCGTCCTTGGCTACCGCAGTATCCGCGACGTCCTCTTTGAAAGCGAAGCCCACGCGGATCCACGCGCCATTCCCGTACTGGAAGCCATCTTCCCCGAGGGGTTCCCGTATACGTATGTCGCCGATCGCTACTAGTTGGTAAAGCGGGAGGCCGCCAGCAGGGCCTCCCGCTTCCCGTCGAAAGAGTCCTAGTCCAGCGCGTTGGCTGGAAGCCCTTCCGGCAACGGAGCTGGTCTCTCGAATGAGCTTGTGATGGTCTGCGTCATCCCCGCTTTGGAGGCATCCAGGAAGGCCTGCATACACTCGAGCACATGGTACCCCTGCGCGCCGGTGATGCGGTGCGGTCTCCCCGTGTCGATGGCATGGGCCATGTCTGCCACGCCGATCCCCCAGTAGGCGCGGCTATCGACATGGCCGTGGCTGAGAGGCACCTCGGTCCATTCGAGCTCGCCGGCGCGCGCCAACCGCACGGGGCCGCCCAGCGAGTTGGGATCCGGCACCGACAAGCTGCCCTCGGTGCCATACACCTCTATGCGCGGCAGCGTCGAGTGCCACACCGCGAAGGTCGTGATGATGGTGCCGATGGCACCGCTCGCAAACCGAAACGAGCCAGTCACATGATCGGGCGTCTCTACCGTGATATGTTCGCCATACTTGGGTTGGCTAGTGATAACCCGTTCGCCGATCTGAATCCCCGTCGTCGCGCTGATCTCGGTGATCGGCCCTAGCAACGTGGTCAAGGCCGTTAGATAGTAGGGACCCATGTCGAACATGGGTCCTGCGCCTACCTTGTAGTAGTAAGCCGGATCCGGATGCCAACTCTCGTGGCCATGTGACATCATGAAC
>CAZTMY010000137.1:0-6537 GCA_964614895.1 uncultured Anaerolineales bacterium | reverse complement strand
CAACGGTCAGGTGTACCGATTCGCACACGACACGCGGCTCGTGCGCAAGCTCGGCGGCAACGCGCCCGAAGAGGCCCTATTCCTTGGCCCCGACGCCACCTCGACCACGCCGCTCCACGGTACTTACCAGTTGGCGATCCGGGGCACCTGCTTTGAGGACACGTGCGACTTTGATGCCGAGTTCGTCATGCACGGCCAGCTCTACGGCCTCGCCGGCACCGATAACCGGCGTCGAGATCTCTCCGTCGCCCTGCTCTGGGGCGTGCCCACTGCCATGGGCTTTGGCCTCGCCGCCGCTATTATCACCACCCTCGCCACCATGACCATCGCCGCCGTCAGCGCCTGGTACGGCGGCGCCATTGACGCCATCATCCAGCGCCTCACCGAAATCAACCTGATCCTGCCCGCCTTTCCCATCCTGGCCATGATCAATCTGCTCTACACCACGCGCATCCTGCACATCCTGCTCGTCGCCGTCGCCCTCGGCATCCTTGGTTCCGGCATCAAGACCTACCGCGCCATGTTCCTCCAGATCAAGACCTCGCCCTACATCGAAGCAGCCCGGGCCTATGGCGCCAGCGATGCCCGCATAATCACCCGCTACCTCGTCCCGCGCATCCTGCCGCTGCTCGTGCCCCAGATGGTCGCCCTTGTCCCCTCATATGTCTTTCTGGAGGCCTCCCTGGCCTTCCTCGGACTCGGCGATCCCTTGTTGCCCACCTGGGGCAAGGTCATCCGCGATGCCTACGCCGCCAACGCCCTCCTCAACGGCCATCCCTACTGGATCTTGCAGCCCGCCGCCCTCCTGCTGCTCACCAGCCTTGCCTACGCCATGGTCGGATACGCTCTCGACCGCGCCCTCAACCCCAGGCTGCGTCAGGTCTAGTATGACTCTACGATGCACCAGACCGCCGGCATCGGCTGATGGACCGCATCGTGGATGCGACGTCGGCGCTGGTAGAGGAACATGGCCGCATCGATGTATGCCCGGACACCAAACATGATAGAGCCTGACAAAGACCCTTTGCCCCCAGCCTTTGTCCTCACATATACTGGATATGGGGACGCATCGCTGCCCTTGGAGCCGGGCCATGGCGAATCGAGATACCAAAACCCCAGACGATCCCCGCAACGCCTTGGTGGAGGCCAGTACGCGCGCTGGCGGCGGCTGCACCGCCCGTGGCCTGCTGCACGCCGACGATACTATCCCGTCCACGCCCGCTCAGCGCTATGCCTGCGACCACACCAGCCACACCGGGTTCGACCCCACAGCGCACGGCCTGAGCCTGCCCAATCGCTTTCTACTGGGATCGCGTGGCCGCTGGGTGTATGGCCTGTGCGGGGGGCTCTGCTATGCCGCGTTGGACTACTGGGCAATAGGCCTACCACCCCCGCCGCACGACGACCCTGCCCATCTCCCGCCATCTCTACTCTCCTACCTGCGCCGGCGTCAGCTCGTCAGCATGGCGCCGCGTCATCTAGCCGAGCTGGCTTGGTGGCTACTCGCCTCCGATACTTCCATCGCTCAGCGCCTTGCCACCCGCATCGTGCCGAAAATCTGCGCCGCTCTCGATGCCGGGCGTCCTACGCCGCTGATGCTCGTCCGGACCCGCGGCCTGCGCGCTCCATGGGACAACCACCAAGCTTTGGCGTGCGGCTATCGCTGGCAAGAGACTGCGAAACGCTTGGCATTGGAGGTGTACGATCCGAATCACCCCAGCACGCCGGTGGAGATCACCATGAAGCTCGCCGATCCGTCAATAGTCCGCGAGTTGGCGCAATCCACGGGCGAGCCGCTGCGGGGCCTGTATCCGCTGCACTACCGCCAGGTGCGTCCACCTTGGTCATAGAGCCACAACACCAGAGATGACAGCTCTACAGATATCATGAGAGGAGCTCTATCATGGAACCGCTAGCATTTGGATCGGTCCAACTGACGTCCGGCGATCTGTTACGCCGCGCCCAGCGCAGCTTGGCTCGTTTGCAGCAAGCGCCCTACTGTCCCGACGAGGTCTATCGCCCCGCCGACTATGCCTGGCCTGGCGACTATGAGGGGCGCTTGATACTGGCGTTGGTCCTCTTGGCCCAGGGCTTGGGCCAAGAGCCATCCAACCTGGCGCCCATCCTCCAAGACCTGCCCGCGCATCTCAATGAGCGGGGCTACTTTGGCCCTATCCGCACAGATAACCTCGTCGATGAGCAACAGATGTCAGGCAACAACTGGTTCTTGAGCGCCCTGGTTGCCCTCTACCGATGGCGCCGCGACGCCACTACCCTCGACGCCATCCGACACGTCGTCCGCGGTTTGCTGTTGCCCGCCCGTGGCGCCTATGCCGTCTACCCAGCCGATCCTGACGAGCGCGCCCGGATCCCCGAGGGCGGCGCCTCTGGCACGCGCATCGGTCATGCCATCGGGCGATGGCTGCCCTCCACCGACGTCGGCTGTGCCTTTATCGCCCTGGATGGCGCTACCGCCGCCTACCAGGTGTTACCCGACGACGCCGATCGCGCCGCGCTGGGGGCCCTCATCGACGAGATGATCAGCCGTTACCTGAGCATCGATGTTCGCGCCCTGTCGTTCCAGACCCATGCCACCCTCTCGGCGCTGCGTGGTGTGCTCCAATACTATGCTGCCACCGGCGACACCAAGCTGCTCCAAGCAGCCACTGACCGCTACGGCACCTATCGCGCCTACGGCATGACCGAGAATTATGCCAACGACAACTGGTTCAACCGCCCTACGTGGACAGAGCCTTGCGCTGTAGTAGATGCCTTTCTGGTAGCCATGGCCCTTTGGCGATACACCAGCGACGTTGCCTATCTGGACGATGCACACCACATCTACTGGAACGCCCTAGGGCACGGCCAGCGGCCCAACGGTGGCTTTGGCTGCGACTCGTGCGTTTCGGCCGAACTCGCCGAGAAGGCCTTCCTGTATGTCCATAGCCCTGGGCTCTATGAGGCCACCTGGTGCTGCACCATGCGGGGCGGCGCAGGACTGGCCAAAGCTATCCGTCTCAGCGCCTGGCGTGATGGGGATGCCCTCATCCTGCCGTTCTACCATCCTGGGCGCTATCGCACCCAGTTCGGCACAGACGCCTTCGCGTGCGAGCTAGAGTCGGGCTATCCGTACGAGGGCCATATCCGACTAACGGTACAGGAAGCCCCTGGTGATGTGATGCCGCTGCTGCTCTACATCCCTTCTTGGGCACCGCTTCCGTCCCTCTCGCTTACCGTGAACGGCGAGGCGGTCGCGCCCCGACGTGAGCACGGGCTAGCCATCGTCGAGCGGCAATGGGAGGCGGGCGACACGCTTGTGATGGCCTACCATATCGGCCTCCGGCGTGAGCGCCCCATTCGCGAGGCCGCTCGCCACCCTGATGTCTACACGCTGCGGCATGGTCCGCTCATCCTAGGCGTAGAGAACCCCGGCGGTCAGGTGGAACTGCCCGTTGCCCCACCGCGTCCACTGGGCAAAGGCCGCTATATTATCAGCGCCTGTGACCATGTGCTGGAACCCATCAACAAGCTGTTCGATCTGTCCGACGAACAGGCGCTGGCCAGCCGCATGCAGATACTGTTCCGAGAGCATCACATATTGTGAGTGCCATTCATGCCACAACACCATCGGGAGCTCCATAGTCTGTTACTGTTAGGGATCGCTCTTTGCCTGACCTTGTCGGCTGCGCCTGCGGCAAACGTACAGCGCCAGATCTCGGCTATCGCGTCGCCTTATCGTTTTGATGCAACCCGATGGATGGCAAAGCAGCTATTGCCGCCACGCCGCGGCGCGCCCCGGCCCGAGGGCGAGGCTCCATCCCACTATGTGTTGCGCTATTTGGCCCTAATCGCCGAGAGGGACGCCTTGGAACGCCAGCGCGATCTGGCGCTGGCCAGCAATCCCGGCAACGCAGAGGATGTAGACGATACGGTGGCCGCCTTGACCCAGGCGATGGACGCCCTGCGTCACGAGCAAGAGGGCATGCGGCCCAATGTCGAGCGCATCGTGGCCAGCCAGATCCGTCAGGCGCTGGACGAGTTGGGCATCCGTAACCCCGCCGATCCTTGGGCAGAGCTACCATTGCGCTTCCCGCCCATTGCCTTCCGGCTGGAGAGCCCACCGCAGCTTCTGGTGGTCTCTCCTCGGGAACGCATCGAGAGCATCCAGGAGATCATGCTGAAGCAGGATCTCGACATCGTCACTGCCCTGCGCCTCGAAGAGCAAGTCGAAGCACTCGGCCTTTCGGCCCTGGTCACAGATATCGGCGGGTTCGGTGGCACGTACCCCGCCTTTGTGGCCGAGACGAGCTCGTTGCGATGGACCATCGAGACCGCCACCGAGGAATGGCTTCATCAGTACCTAGCCTTCACGCCGCTAGGAGCGCGCTATGTGCTCGACGTTCTCGGCCTACGCCCCGACTATGAGATCGCACGCATCAACGAGACGGTCGCCGGCATGGTCAGCAAGGAGGTCGCCGACCTGGTGCTCCTCCGCTACTATGACAGCGAAAGCGTGCCAGTTGTGTCGACAGCAGACGAGAGCTTTGATTACACCAGGTTCATGCGCGAGACCCGCGTCGAGGTGGATCGCCTCCTCGACGCGGGTCGCGTGGACGAAGCCGAGGCCTACATGGAGGCCCGCCGCACCGAGCTAGTGCGACAGGGCTATGCGATCCGCAAGCTGAACCAAGCCTACTTTGCTTTCCACGGCACCTATACTTACGGTCCAGCGGCGGTGGATCCGATCTATGAGGAGATCAAGCTGCTCCGTGCCCGGTGCCCCGACCTACACGCCTTCCTGACGGCCGCGGCCAAGCTAAAGAGCCGCGCCGATCTGCGGCATCTCCTAGAGTTACCGCCACCCCAGGAGGCTCGCCGAGCCACCTCTCGCATCCCGGCATAGCCAGAAGGCCCAGCATGAAGGAGTCACGATGGCGATCTTTACCCAACGGCCGCGGACAACTCCCGATACGGTCTTTAGCCTAGCACGAGTCTACTTCCAACGGCTGGGGCTACACCTTTCCGAAGCTGAGCCCGAGCGACTCTGCTTCCGCGATCGGCATGGTTACGTCCATGTCGTCGCGACGCCCAAGGGTCGTCGCACCCGCCTAACCGTGGATAGCTGCGGCTGGGAGTACTGGGCTCGCCGCTTTCTGAACCACACCGACTGACCGCGCTCCCGCAAGGCCCAACGGCGGAAGCACCCGTATCCATTGGACACTCTTCGCGTCTCACTTAGTGAGAGCCTTGCCGAGATAAGCGGCGATCTGTTGGTCGCGGCAGGAGGGTAGCATGCGAAACAAGGCGATAGTACTGCTTGTGGTCGCGCTGTTCTGCTTGGCACAGCTAGTGGTACTTGCAGACAAGCCGGCAGGCGTGGGCCCGGAGAAAACCTTTTGTGCAGGCAACTCGCACGTCTGTTTCGAGGACGGCGTCAAGACCAAGAATCCCGAGCTGTTCCCAGGTAACGGCGCTCCCGATGTCGATCGCGAGCCGCCCAAAAAGGGTGAGCGCGGCATCATCGGCCGTGCTGGCAACTCGAACAACGCCTTTGTGGAGCTCTGGAGCAAGGACCCCGCCACATGGGAGATCCTCACAGACCAAGGCTGGGGCAAGTTGCGGTACAACGTCGAGGGTCCCGAGTTCGAGTTCCACTTTACCGGGCACATGCTCACGGCAGGCACCAAGTATGCCTTGATCGTTTATATCGATCCTTGGCCCGGCGCCGATGGGGCGCTTCTAGCCACGGGCACGGCGAACGAGTACGGTGACCTGTTGCTCAAGGGTTCCACCGACCTGGACATGGACCTCGATGGCGCCAAGATCTGGCTGGTGTATGCAGACGACTACTCGGGCGGTATGACCGGATGGAATCCTGAGAGCTACCTGTTCGAGTACGATCTGATCGCGTACACAGATACTGACGCCTGATCGGATCCGAGCCAACCAAAGGCGGACTGGACAAACTCCCCCGGGCCGTCTCTGTTGGCCGGGCCGCGGTGGCTAATGCCACTGCGGCCCTTTCTTTGCCGCCAGAGCTGAGGGTCACACTAGCATCCCCAGCAGCATGACCAGGCCACCATCACGTTGGCAATTAACGCTGTGTCCCTCACGGAAAAAAAGACGTCCGCCAGAAGCGAGAACGCGCCAAAGACGATCCCTCGCCCCCGGCCTTTCGCCAGGCTTTCGTGCGGACCGTTACCTCCGCCACGGACCATTCTGCTATGTCCTGATCCGCCCCGGCTATTGCTATGCGTTGTGGCCCGTCCCGGCCCCTAACGCCGCGTCAGCAGCAGCGCGAAATCGTCATTGGTGCGCCCCAGACCCAACGTCGCCTCACCGCTGCAGCGCGTGCGTGTGCGGCCTCCTGTATCCAGGTTCCAGATCTCGACATCATACGCCCCTTCGCCCAGCGCCACCTTCAGACGGGCATCGCGGGGTTCGTTTTTGCGCCGTCCCGAGTTCACACCGACACGGTAGTATTGGTAGTTGCGCAAGTACGCCACGCGCGTGGACCCATCGGCTGAGGAGAGGTAC
>CAZTMY010000136.1:0-6554 GCA_964614895.1 uncultured Anaerolineales bacterium | reverse complement strand
ACGGGGACAGCGGGTGCCGCTGGCGCCAGAGGAGCTGCTGGGCGCGTGGCACGTTCAGGGCGATGCGGCATGGGGGGAGGCTGGCTCAAGCCAAGCGATGCTCCGGCTGGGCATGGCGCCAGAGCCGACGCTGCTGGAGACGCGCATACGGTATGCATCGGGCACGCAGACGTGCGGCCTACTGCTGCGTGTGGATGACGCCGTGGACGGCTGGTATGAGCTCCGGCTCGAACCCGAGCGCCAGCGCATGGTCATTGACCGGTGGCCGCGGCCGGGAGACGAGCCGTTCATGCTCGAACAACCGCTGTCTCTGCGAGCGGATCGCCCCGTGCAGCTACGTGCCTTGCTGGAGGGCGATTGCCTGGTGGCCTATGCGGACGACCAGGTGGCGCTTTCATGCCGACTGTACGACCATCCCCGCGGCGCGTGGGGCTTGTTCGTGCGCGAGGGCGTGGCGCGCTTTGAGGGGTTGTCCGCGCACACGCCCTGATCTCGCGGCCGTCTCCCGTTACTCTTGCGCCGCCAGCCAATCGAGCGTGAGCTGTGGCCAGGAACTTGGTGCCGGGCGCCATTGGTCCAGATGAGTTGGGGATGACCTTGGCGCACGAGCACATTTTGGTGGATTTCGCCGACGCCGCCCGCTCCGAGAGCGCTGGCGGCTCGGGGCGTCATCGCGGTGCATGGCGTGACCCGTGGTGGGCTGTTGGAGACGTTGCTGGAGATCGCCTCCCTATCCGCTGTCAGTATCGAGATTGACTTGGCGGCGTTACCGATTCCTGCCATAGTCCCGCACTTTCAGATTCGCTGCGAGGAGGATGAGCTTGCGCGCATGTGGGCGCTCTACCCGCGAGATAACTAGTAATGGGCGGTGTGCGAACGTTAGCATAAGGGGAGCATGGATAGATGGTTGATATGCACGGATGGTTCTGGCCAGCAGTGTCTTTACTCTTTGCTGGCTTGTGGCTATGGGAGCTCCTGCGCAGGCACCGCGTGGAGCCTGAGGAGCCGCCTTCCACACGGAGGCTGGCAGATCAACCTGTGGAAGTTGAGGACGCGCTAAAGGCCGTCTACGCCCTGGAGGAGCGAACAACGGAACCCTGGGGTCCCGAGGAGGTGGCAACTGCCATCGGCGTTCCGGACGCCCTGGCCGGGGAAATGATGAGGGCGCTTGGCGCCTTTGGCTGGGCCAGAGCGGATGCGGAGGGTCGTTGGTGCCTAACAGCGGAGGGCACTCGGCGCGCTCGCGAGCTGGTGCGGGCACACCGGCTGTGGGAGCGCTATCTGGTGGATCGTGAAGGGACGCCACTGGAAAAGGCCCATGCCGAGGCGGAGCGCCGTGAGCATCAGACGACGTTAGACGAGCTGGATAGGTTGGACGAGGGACTGGGGTACCCGGCCTGGGACCCTCACGGCCATGCGATCCCGGCGCCAGGTCACGACACGCCTCCCCTTGCAGCGCGGTCGCTTCTGGACGAGGCTGCCCCCGGTGTTCGGTTCCATGTTGTCTGCCTGGATGACAAATCAGCGCCGCTGCTGGCCCAACTGGTCGCCATGGGGCTAGAGCCCGGCGTCGCTGGGCAAGTCCTGGATCGAGGGGAAGACGTGTTGCGCCTGCAACTGGGTGAGGAGACGATCCTGTTGGCGAATGCCGCCGCGGAACATGTCTTTGTGGTGCCGGCACCGGTCCTTCCCATACCACTGGGTGAGTTGCCAGTGGGCAGCCGCGGACGGGTCGCTGAGGTACGAGGGGGCGGGAAGCACCAGCGTCGCATGTTGGATATGGGGATAGTGCCCGGCGCCGAGGTTACCGTCGTGCGAACGGCGTCGCTGGGCGATCCGGTCGAGTATCGGGTCAAAGGCAGTGCTATCGCCATGCGTCGCGCGGATGCCAATACTGTCATGGTGGAGGAACTGACGAATGGATAGGCGCCCAATCGTCATAGGCGTTGCCGGTAACCCCAATGTGGGCAAGAGTGCCATCTTTAACGCTCTCACAGGGAGCCGTCAGCATGTGGGAAACTGGCCCGGCAAGACCGTCGAGAGGGCCGAGGGCCGTTTCTACCATCAGGGTCGCGAGATCCACTTGGTGGATCTGCCTGGTACCTACAGTCTCGCTGCCCAGTCTCCGGAGGAGGTGATCGCCAGGGACTATATCCTGTCCGGTGAGCCGGACGTCGTGCTGAATGTTGTTGATGCCACCAACCTGGAGAGGAATCTGAACCTCACCCTTCAGATCCTAGAGATCACCGATCGCGTGGTGGTAGCTCTGAACCTGATGGACGAGGTGAAACGCCAGGGGCAGGAGATCGACGTAGCCAAGCTGGAGGCGGATTTGGGGGTGCCGGTGGTGCCCACCGTGGCCACTGAGGGCCAGGGTCTGCCGGAGATGATTGAGGCTGTCATCGCTGTGGCCGATGGACGTACACAGAACGATCCCGTCTCCGTGGACTATGGCGTGACCATCGAAGGGTACATCGAGCGTCTGCGGGAGGATATCGCCCGTGTATGTGAGTGCGGTCGGAGCCGCTGGCTGGCCCTCAAGCTGCTGGAGGATGACCCCGGGGTCGTGGATGCGTTCCAGCAGGGCGATCTCACGCGTTTGGCGCTGGCAGCGCCGAATCCCCCTGTCCAAACGATGCGAGTGCTGTTGGGGCGCGCCGTACGCCTGCGGGAGGGTATCCGCCCTGACGCAAAGGCGGAGATCGTTCGCCGCCGCTATGGGGTCGCACATGACATCGTGCACCGCGTCCTCCGCCGTACACGAGCCGAGGATGACAGTCTCACCGAACGGGTTGATCGGATTGTTACCCACAAGTTTTGGTCCTGGCCTATCACGGTGGCAGTTTTCGCGGTCATCTTTTGGATCACCGTCAAGGGGGGCGAGATCGCTGGCGGGTGGTTAGATCAAGGCTTCTCTTGGCTGATCGGCGCTATCCGCCAGTGGCTGGTGGCCGTCCAAGCCCCTTGGTGGGTGACAGGGGCGTTGGTGGATGGCTTTGGTGTGGGTGTAGCCACGGTCATCACGGTCATGTTACCTCCAATGGTGATCCTGTTCACCGCCTTTGATTTGATGGAGGATCTGGGCTTGCTGCCCCGGATCGCTTTTAACATGGACCGTTCTATGCAGATGCTGGGATCTCAGGGTAAGCAGACGTTGACCTGGGGCATGGCCTTTGGCTGCAACGTAACGGGCGTGATGGCATCTCGGATCATCGAGAATGAAAAGACCCGGCTAGTGGCGATCCTGACGAGCCCGCTAATCATCTGTAGCGGCAGGTATGGTGCGGGGATAGCGCTCGCTATTGCGCTCTTTGCTGATCGCGCCGTGCTTGTGATGTTATCTCTGTTCCTCCTGAGCCTTGGCGCGGCTGCGCTGGCGACCTTGATCCTGAACAAGACCATCTTCCGCGGCGAGTCAGGGGGGTTTGTGTTGGAGATGCCACCCTACCGCAAGCCCAAATGGGGGCAAGTGGCCTGGCGCGCGTTAGTGGACCGGGCCGGGAGTACCCTGGCCAGAGCTGTGGCCTTTGCGGGGCCCGCTTCGCTGCTGATCTGGCTTCTGGGCAACCTTCCCCCCGGAGCGCCCTTTGAAGGGACGCCTATCGGTTGGCTGGTGCGCGTCTTGGCCCCTCTTGGCCGGCCATGGGGAATCAACGGCGAGATGATGACTGCGCTTCTTTTCAGCCTGCCGGCGAAAGAGATCATCGTGCCTGCTTTGGGGATGACCTACGGCCTTCAGACCAGCTTGGTCGAGTCTCAAGGGATCCTGAACTACCTGCACCAGGTGTGGTCCCCTCTGTCCTCGTATGCCTTTATGGTCTTCTTCATGCTCTATCTCCCCTGCCTCGTGACAGTATGGGCGACGTGGAAGGAAACGCGAAGCGTCAAGTGGACGCTGATGGGGTTCCTGGTACCCCTGGCGATGGCTAGCGCCATCACGTTCGTGATCTATCAGGGCGCGCGGCTGCTTGGGATGTCGTGAGGGGCGCTATAGCGCCGAGTGGGGGCTGCATAGGGGCGCGTGATGGCTAGGAGATCAAAGACCGAGCTGGGAGTAGCTGGCTGTGAGCTGGCGCGCGGTTTCAGAACGGCGTCCATGTCCCCACTCTCGGAGCGCGTGAGCGGCAAGTGGAACGGCTACGTGAAGGGATCGCCGGCTGAGACGGCCCCATCCACAGCATTTGACAATATCTCCGGCGCCGCTTCCGATTTCGCTTGGACTGTCAAAGGGCATGATGGTGATGTAGGGCCTGGGGATGCTGTGTGGTGACCCCCAAAAGCTGGATGCAAAATGACCAATCTTTGGGGGATGACCGGAAGGGCCATCTCAGTCTCTTGCCATTGTAGCGCGAACTCCACCGGCGTCAGATCGCCGAGTGCCGAATGGATCCGCTTGCGCATGTAGACGCCATCAGCGAAGCGCCCAATCTGCCAAAGAGTGGTGATCCTTGGGCTGACCGCTCTGCAGCGCTCGCTCCACTCAACTCACTTGCCGGAGCCCCCTCGTCAGAAGGCTCCAATCGCTCGCACGCTTGGCCGCCTCAGCCGACGTACGCCAGCGTCGGCGCCCAGGAGACGCCGTCTATGAACCAACCGGCAGGGCCGCCCACCTCGAACCGGATGATGTCGCCCTCGGCAACGGGCACGTCGTCCAGCACCGCCTCATAGCCGTCGCGCTCCGATCCGCTGCATTCTGGTTGGCTCCACAATTCTCGGCCGTTCTGGGTGATGCGCAGGCTTACCTGCGTGCCCCCCGCGTAGGTCTTGAGCGCGCGACCGCGAATCGCCAGCTTGCCTGAGGCCGGAGCCTGCCAAGCGCGCGCCACGGACGTTCCACTCTCGGCCGCGAACTGCTCGAAGCGGCTGATCCACGCTAACTTGCCGTCGGTAGTGTAGCACCAAACCTGGCGGGCCTTGTCATAGGTAGGCAGGTCCTGCCAGTCGGCGTTGGACGTGCGCACCTGGTACCGCCAGCCCTTCTCGCCTTGCGTCGGGGCAAAGTCATTGAGCGAGTTGGCCAACGGGCGGGCGGCCTGCAAGTTGTGCTTGAGCTCAAAGCCAACGAACTCGCCGTGGTAGAGCGGCTTGTCGGGCTCATAGACCAGATTATCCCGGATCAGGCCCGTGGCCAGGTTCTCGCCGTAATGGTGGATGCCACCCGAGTTTGCCTGGCCGCCATGCGCAGCCCAGCCGTTGCCCTCAAAGGCATTGGCCGTTACCTCGTTGTCCTCACTGTAGGCCTTGTCACCATGGATATCCAGGAACTCGACACCTGGGCCGGCGTTGTACCCGAAAAAGTTGTTGCGTAGTTTCACCCGACGATTAAAGCACTCGAAATCGATGCCGCACTGATCGGGCGAGTTTGTGTCAGGCGTGCGCGTGAACATGCTGTTGACAAAACGCGCGTCATCAACGCCCACGAGGATGACGGCTGCCGTGCCGGTGGTAGTATAGCGCCCGCAGGCCCTATCCAGCCACGAGTTTAGCAGGGTTACCTCCTTGCAGCGGAACAGGCGCAGTGAGTCAGGGATGCCACCAGGGTTGGGGCCGTCGTCATCGTGCAGATACAGGTGGTTGAGGATCACGTCGCGAAAGGCGTACTCGCCGCGCTCGGCCTCGCTCCCCTCGGCCATCGACATGTGGCCGCCGTTGATATCGCCGTTGAATGGGTCGAGGGCGATGCTGTCCGCGTTGTGGGTGCCCTCGATATTGTCGAACCGGATATCCCTGCAGACGTACTGCTCAGGCGAGAGGGTCATCGGCGCAGCGGTGATCAGGATGCCTGCCGATAGGAACACGCGGTCGGCGATGGCCTTGGTGCGGGCAGGACCCTCGGGCATGTCGCGGGTAAAGATGCCATAGCAGTGATGCGCGAGGATGTTGTCGAAACGGAGGCCGACATGGTTGGGCGTATCATAGGTGACCAAGATGCCCACGCCGGCATGGCCCACCTCGACGTTGGCAATGCGCCAGTGGGACGGGTTGGTCAGGACGATGCACCGCTCCGCCGGGTCGCCGTTGCGGATGATCTTGGGCCGCGGGCCAGTGCCGTAGGCGTCCACGGCGCACCCGAGGTGCCTAGGCTCGCCCGAATCGACCAGGGTGAGCTGCTGGTTCCAGCAGGAGCCTCGCTCCAGGAGGATCTTGTCACCAGGGAGCAGCTTGGTCTGATGCAGCGGCGTAAAGTCGAGCCATGGGCACTCTACCGAGGTGCCGGCGTTCAAGTTGCTGCCTTTGCCGCCAGGCACGTTGCTGATATAGCGATTCATGGATGGCGTCTCCTTTGCTTGCCCTGAACTGTCTGTCAACGAGCTGGTTGTCTCTCATTCCTGGCCCTGACGCCTGAAGCCTACTCAACATAGGCGATGGTGGGAGCCCAACTGACGGCATCTGCCGGATTGGCCGCGGCATCCTGGACCTCGAAACGGATCAGGTCGCCGGCTGCCACTGTTAGGCCATCGAGATGGCCCTCGACGCCCTCCCGGTCGCTTGCCGCGAGGCGCCGGGGTCCCCAGATGACGCGGTCGTTGAGCGTGATCTGGACCGTAGCATCT
>CAZTMY010000135.1:0-6611 GCA_964614895.1 uncultured Anaerolineales bacterium | reverse complement strand
CGGTCGCGAAATCGGTCGTACACGGTGCCACGCTGGTTGCGAACGAGCAGCCCTGCCTCGATAAGCAGCTCCTGGCCATAGCCGGCGTCGTTGAGCGCCTGCTCACAGTCATGCCAGGCGTCGGGGGCATACCCAATCTGAAAGAGCTGGAGCGTCTCCTTGGTCAGGCCGCGACGCTTCAGATACTCTAGTGCAGGCGCGCCCCTCTCGGTCGCTAACAGCACATGCTGAAAATAGCGTGCCGCCGCGAGATTCGCCGCGCGCAACTGCTCGGACTTCTCACGGCGGGCCTCAGCCGCCTCATCCAGAGGTTCCAGAACGACTCCCGCGCGATCAGCAAGCAACCGGAGGGCATCCCCAAACTCGAGCCCCTCTTGCTTCATAATGAACGTAAAGACGTCGCCCCCGGTGCCACAAGCGCCAAAGCAATGCCACGTCTGCGTATCGGGGAACACGACAAAGGAAGGGGTCTTTTCACTGTGGAAGGGACACAAGGCCTTGTAGTTCTGCCCAGCCTTCCGAAGATGCACGTACGAGCCTATCACGTCCACAATATCAACACGCTGCTTGACTTCATCCACCACGCTCATGGCAACGCACCCGAGAACCCGTAGCTCCACAATCGACCAACGCTATCGGAAAGAAAAGCCGCCCCGCTCATGCCGTCTAGCGCCAACGCGCCCGGTACGCCATAGCCAACGCCAGCAACCTGATCCACCTCAGCCAACGTCGCTGCGTCCAACACGCGCACCGTGCCGGTCTCACGCAGGATGATCTGGCCACGCGCAGCATCGACGACGAGAGCGTTGGCTCCCTGCAATGGCCGCTCCGGGTTGCCCCAGAGCGTGTGCGATACCTCGACGGCATCGGCGTCCACAACCGATACGCCCCCGTACCGGCCCGACAGGGCGTGGGTAGCATAGACCCTCGACGTTCCTTCAGCAGCTACCAGCTCTGACACCAGCCCAATCCCGCCCAGCCGCACCATGCCAACTGGCGCCAAGGTTGCCTCGTCCAGCGCCAACAGACAGCCCGTCTCGTGTAGCGCCACAAACACGCGATCAAGGTCAGCCACATAAGCCATGGGACCCGGAATGCCTGGCAAACCTAGGGTGTGGATCGTATCGAGCGAGCTGCCATCCAGAATCACCAGTCGGCGCCCCAAGGCGTCACCCACCCAGAGCTTACCTCCGATCATCACGCCCTCAATGGGACGTCCCAGATCCTGGCCAACGGCAAGCAACCTGCCGTCCGGGCCAAAGCGATGGATCTCGCCACGCTCGGGGAGCACGGCATAGACGCTACCGTCGGCAGACCTAACCGCCAAGCGGTAGGGCTCAGCCGGCAACCGTCGTACCCACAACTGCTCACGCGTAGACAGGTTCCAGACTCGCACCCGCGTGCCGGTGGCCACCACGAGACGATTGCGAGTAGCATCAAAGGCTACGTCGGTGGCCGGCTGGCCAAGAGCGTGTACACTGAGATCGAATAGGGGGTTCAAGACGCGTTGCGCCCCGTCGTTCGAGGCCGCGGCGATGCCCGCCGTCTGCCGGTCCGATTCAGACGGGGCTTGCGCCGTGGGCGTCAGCGCCGGTGTGGGCGTCACCGTCGGCTGCCGCATGATGTGCGGAAGGTGCATCCTTGCATCACCCTGGGGTGCCGGCGCCGCTCCGCACACGCGCAGCGATACGTCGTCCACCACCAAGGCCGTCCGCAGACCCGCGTCTACGTTCGCCTGGCTGTTGTAGGCGCCAAATCGCAGTGTCAACGTCTGACCGGCATAGTCGCTCAGATCATATTCCGCCAGGGTCCACGTCTGAGCATTGCTCCGCTGCCACATCAGATACGCCACGGCCTTACCCTCACTATCGAGTAGCGCCACGTACTGCAACCCCGCGGTTGGGAGTTCCGCCAGAGGCCAGTACCAGAAGGTCAGCGTAACATCCTGCTCAGTCTGGGGCACAACCACAGTCTGCTGAGCCGACGAGTAGCTGACTATGGGAGTACCATCGAGAATCCCAGCCTGCAAAGCCTGCTCGCCGCCTCGAACCACCGCCGTGGTGTAGCGCGCCCGGTACGCCGTATCCATGATCTGCCACGCGCCCTGCTCAAAGCCACCATCGGCGAGCAGCTCGGCGCATTCTCCGGGGGGCACCGGTGTTGGCGTGGGCCGCAACGTAACTTCCACCGGGGCCACGCTCGCCGACGATACGCTACCCAGGTTTGCGGTAGAGACCGACGCATCGCAGGTGAACACCCCGCTGGTCGCGGGTGTAGTTGCGCGGAAGCGGAGCGTCAACACCCGAGGCATCGCTGCGACGCTTTTGTCCATGGCGCGCACCGCGTCATACTGCTGATGGCCCAGCCAGTCCCACTGGGCCCAGTCACCGTGCGGATCCTGTAGCTGGTAGGGGCATACCCCACGCACCTCGGGCCAGTTCTTCCACCAATCCCCGTAGGCGCGCACCATATACTCGGCCCGATTGGCCTCCTCGATCTGCGGCAAGCCATAGATCCCGCAAAAGTCACAGGCCCCGAGCGCATAGCCCGTCTCGGTGATTAGCACATCGATCCCAGGCCGTCCATGCAACGCCAGGCGCTCGAGCTCTAACCGGAAAGCGTCAATGGTCAGCTCGGGATAGCCCGCGATGTTGCCCAGGTGCAGGTTCTGCTCCGGGGGGCGGTTGCCCGGATAGGCATGCGACGCCCACACATCAAACGCATCCAGCGCACCCGGGACACTGGCCATGCCGTCGATGAAACCCAACCAATCATACCCCCCACCAGCACTGTACGCGACGCCCGGCGAGAGCCCGGCGTTCATCACGACGATGCGGGAATCGCCCAGCGACCGGATAGCCGCTGACGCCGCCACCAGGAACTGGGCGTATTCCACGGGGTTGGCCTGACCGCCCCACTCGAGATCCAAGTTGGGCTCGTTCCAGATCTCGATATAGAGAAGATGCCCATCGCGTCTCGGCAGCCCCGCGACGACTCGACGAAAGGCCTGTGCCATATCGTCATAGGGTGGAACTGGCTTCACCCAGTGTCCCGCCCCGCCGTCGTACTCGCCCGCGAGGCGGATCACCGGCACAAGCTCCCGATCATAGCAGTCGTTCACAAAGGTCACCCAAGCTGTGTCTGGCCCCGAGGTGCCCGGAGTGATCCGATAGCACAGTTGCTTGACGAACGCACCCGGCCCCATCAGTTCGCGCACCCGATCAAGCTGATAGGCCGTATCGGACCATTTGTCCTGCAAGAAGGTATGCATGCCAAAGGGGCTTTCGAAGCGACCGCCAGGCAAGCTGGCCAGATCCCATGTCAGGGTCTGCGCGCTCTGGGAAGGGTCGGAAATGGGGGCCGCAGCACCGTCATATGCCAGCTCAGCAGACCCAGGAACATACACGAAACTATCTGGCAAGGTTACCTGGATGCGTGGAGAGCTAGCATCGCTGGCATCGCTGTTCGTGAGCGTCAATGTGTAGAGAACCTGGTCGCCGGCATCGACCTGCGCTGGCTCGGCAACTAGACTCAGCGAAAGCGCCGAGCCCTCGGCTGCCGCTGGGCTCTGGCATAACCGCCCGCCGATGCTTGCGAGCGCCACCAGGAGCAGCGCCAGCAGCAACGCGCGGACGACTCTCATCGCGGGAGCACCAGCGGCCATAGCGACATAACCTCTTCTGCGAGTGGAACAAGGATAGTGACGGGCCATACGATTGTCAACGTCGCATATAGGCGTACAACATACCGGAGCCCGGCCCATCGGGCCATAGCTCCGGTATGGTCATCGGATCGGTTATGCGAGAGCGTTAGCCGTTGCGGATGGCGGCCTGCGCTGCTGCGAGGCGCGCTATGGGCACACGGTAGGGCGAGCAACTCACATAGTTGAGCCCAACGCGATGGAAGAACTCAATGGACTGGGGATCACCACCATGCTCGCCGCAGATCCCCAGCTCGATATCGGGGCGCACGCGTTTGCCATTCTCCACGGCCATGGCCACGAGCTTGCCCACGCCATCCTGATCCAGCGTCTGGAAGGGGTTGGCGGGCAGGATCTTGCGCTCCACATAGTCCAGTAGGAACTTGCCCTCGGCATCGTCACGCGAGTACCCAAAACTCATCTGCGTCAGGTCATTGGTGCCAAAGCTAAAGAACTCGGCATATTCGGCCAGCTCGTCCGAGACGAGCGCCGCGCGCGGCGTCTCGATCATGGTGCCGAACTTGTAATCCAGCTCGACGCCCTCCTCGCGCATTACCTCCTTGGCGACTGTCTCCAGCGACTCACGCTGGTTCTTGAGCTCGTTCACGTGCGACACAAGCGGGATCATGATCTCCACATGCACATCCACGCCCTTTTTGGCCTGGCGACAGCCCGCCTCAAAGATGGCGCGCACCTGCATTTCGGTGAGCCCCTTCTTCATGAGCCCAGCACGGCAACCCCGCAGGCCCATCATGGGGTTGATCTCGCTCATCCCGACGACAATGTCCAGCAGCTCGGAACTCTTTTTCAGCTTCTCAGGATCGTTGCCGAGGCAGCGCAGCCGCGTGACTTCTTCGATCAAGCTCTCACGGCTAGGCAGGAACTCGTGCATGGGAGCATCCAGCAAGCGAATGGTGACGGGGAGACCGTCCATGGCCGCAAAGATGCCCTCAAAGTCCTCGCGCTGGAAGGGGAGCAACTGGTCTAGATACCGAAGGCGCTCCTCCTCGTCCTGGGCCAGGATCATGTTCACGACGACCGGCCGCCGCTCCTCCTCAAAGAACATGTGCTCCGTGCGGCAGAGTCCGATGCCCTCAGCGCCCAGCGCTCGTGCTCGCTCTGCATCTCGCGGATAGTCAGCGTTGGTATAGATACCCAGCGTCCGGATCTCGTCTGCCCAGTTCAACAGCGAAGCCAGCTCATGTTCCTTGGCAAAGTCCACGTCGACGGTCTGCACTGCACCAAGGAATACTTCACCAGTGGTGCCATCGATCGAGATGATATCACCCTCGTTGACCACGCGTCCGTCAACGGTGAATGTTCGCGCTTCCGGATCGACGTTGATCTCTTCGCAGCCAGCCACACAAGGCAGGTTGTTGCCGCGCGCCACCACAGCAGCATGCGACGTCGCCCCGCCATGCTGGGTAAGGACGCCTTTGGAAGTTAGCATGCCACCGACGTCGTCAGGCGATGTCTCCGGGCGCACCAGGATCACGTCCTCGCCCTCAAGAGAGCGCGCCATGGCCCGATCCGAGTCAAAGACGGCCACACCCGTCGCCGCGCCCGGTGAAGCGTTCAGTCCC
This sequence comes from uncultured Anaerolineales bacterium, assembly GCA_964614895.1. Lineage (GTDB taxonomy): Bacteria > Chloroflexota > Anaerolineae > UBA1429 > UBA1429 > DAIRUQ01. The sequence continues at coordinate 1,328 of CAZTMY010000135.1, read as the reverse complement.
TTGGCGATCAGGCTGCCATCCTCGACGGCCCTGCGCTTGGCCTCGGGATCAAAGTGCGGGTGAAGCATCACGTCCACCTGAGCGGGTGTGACGCGCTCGACGGCCTCTTCTTTGGTGATGAGACCCTCGTTCACCTGATCCACAGCGATCTTGATCGCAGCGCGTGCCGTACGCTTGCCCGTCCGCGTCTGGAGCATCCAAAGCTTACCGCGCTCGATGGTGAACTCGAGGTCTTGCATGTCGCGGTAGTGCTGCTCCAGATTCTCGGCGACCTTGACAAACTGCTCGTAGATGTCCGGGTCCGAGTCAGCTAGCTCTTGGATCTTGACAGGTGTGCGGATACCAGCAACCACGTCCTCACCTTGTGCATTCCGCAGGTACTCGCCGTAGAGTTGCTTGGTACCGTCGCTCGGGTTGCGCGTAAAGGCGACGCCCGTCCCCGAATCCTCACCCATATTCCCAAACACCATGGTACAGATATTCACCGCGGTGCCCCAGGTATCAGGCAGCTTGTTGATGCGCCGGTACGTGGTGGCATTAGGACCAAACCAAGAGTCGAACACTGCCTCCACAGCCTGCCGCAACTGCTCCCAGACGTCGTCGGGGAAGTCTTCTCCTAGCTGCTCACGGTAGATGCCCTTGAAGCTCTGGACGACCTCTTTTAGCATATCTACCGTCAGATCAGTATCGCGACCGCCCTCAGTCTTGGCCTTGTATTCGTCCAGCGTGCGCTCAAACAGATGACCGGGGATATCCTTGACGATGCGCCCATACATGGAGATCAGTCGACGATACGCGTCGTACGCGAAACGCTCGTTCCCCGAGAGCTTTGCCAGGCCTTGTAAGGTCTCAGGATTAAGCCCAACGTTCAACACGGTATCCATCATGCCGGGCATTGAGACGCGTGAGCCTGAACGCACCGACACGAGGAGCGGGTTCTCCACCCCGCCGAACTTTTTGCCGGTTTGCTCTTCCACCTTGAGCATGGCCTTGGTGACCTCATCCCACATGCCCTCAGGGAACTGCTTGCCAGCATCAAAGTAGGCCAAGCAAGCTTCCGACGTGATCGTAAAGCCTGGTGGCACCGGCAGACCCGCATTCGTCATCTCGGCCAGGCCGGCGCCTTTGCCGCCCAGCAGATCCCGCATGTCTTTGTTCCCCTCGGAAAACAAATATACCCATTTGGTCGCCATCGTCGCGATCCTCCCGTCAATCTTTGTTGGTTACAGTTTCAGGCCATTATAGCGGTCGCCCGGACATCAAGCAAGTTGCCGCATTCCCTCACCCAGAATATTGCCAAAGTCTCACAAATGAAAACGCCACCGAGA
>CAZTMY010000134.1:0-6708 GCA_964614895.1 uncultured Anaerolineales bacterium | reverse complement strand
GCCGATGCATCCGCCTCCTGACCACCAGCCGCACCGCACGCGGTAGCGGGCGCGGCGTGCGTTCCCACCGATCCGGATCGGCTCCACCCGATGACCAAAACCGACACCCACCGCACCATACTCCGTGACCTTGATGGCTGGGACGCCTACCTCCTGACCGAGTCTGGCCTGCCGGGGCTGCGCCTATCACCTCATCCCCCCGCTTGACATCCCCTGCCCCTGGGCCACAATAGCGGGCGACAACCTGCCACCTCACAGCAAGGAGCACCAATGCCCACCACACCCGCCGCGCCGCCTCCCCAGCTACTCTTCTTAGGGACCGGCGCCGCCGACTGGCCCTGGAGCGACCCGCCCGACCCGTTGCCCACCGCGCCGGGGGCCTGGCGACGCAAAACCATGACCCTGATAGACGGCCATATCCTAGTGGACGCCGGCCCCAACCTACCCGAAGCGCTGGCCACGTTCGACGTTGAATCCGGCCACATCACCGATCTACTGCTCACCCATACCCACATGGATCACTATGATCGTGAGAGCGTGGCATGGCTTCTCGCCAGCCGCATATCGTCGGATCCACTGCGCATCTGGTCGCCCGACCCGTTGCCAGCGTTCGCTCTCTCCGCCAACTGCCAGGTGCAACGTATCCACGCCGGTGAGAGATTCCAGTGCCAGGGCTATGCGGTGACCGCGTTCGCCGCCAACCACCATCGTGTCGGCGGCACGTCACTGCACTACCTGTTTGCGGGGCATGGCACGCGATGGCTCTATGCCCTCGACGGCGCCTGGCTGCCCTGTGCTACCTGGTACGCTCTACACGACGTGACGGTCAAGGGCGGCGGCCCTTTGGGTGGCCTCGTTGTTGATGCCACCATCGGCGACATCCCAGACGACTATCGCATCTTCCAACACAACACGTTAGCCATGGTTCGCCTGATGGTAGCAAGCCTCCGCCGCGCGGGCATGCTGGCGCGCGCAGCCCCGGTTGTTCTGACACATTTGGCGCGGACGTTGCACGGCTCCCAGAGCGAGATAGCCGCGCTCGTGAACGGCGACAATCCTATACCAGGGGCTATCGTCGCCTACGACGGACTCAGCCTCACGCTATCCCCAGTTTCCAGGAGCACATCATGACACAGCGCCCCAACATCCTGTTACTGCAAAGCGACCAGCACCGGTACGACTGTGTGGGCGTCCACGGACACCCGCTGCTGGAAACCCCATATCTGGATCAACTGGCGGCCACGGGCACCCGCTTCTCCAACGCCTTCTGCCCGATCCCGGTCTGTATCCCCACGCGCAACAGCCTGATCTACGGCGTGTGGCCCACAAAGCATCTCGCCATCGCCAACTGGGGCACCGAGGCCCCTCGTCCCGCTCGCGACGACCTGCCGGCATGGCCCCAGCTCCTGGCGGAATCGGGATACCGGCTGAGCCTGGTGGGCAAATGGGAGGTCCACCCCACACGCGGCCCCCTTGCCTTTGGCTTTAAGCGGCATATCCCGCTGGAGGCCTACCGCGATTGGCGGGAGTCCCAAGGCCTCTCGCGGCATCTCACCGAGAACGGCTACTTTGGCTGCACCGATCACGAGGCCCGACCGGATCAGACCCAACTCGCCTGGGGCGCCGACCACGTCATCGAGCTATTGCGCGAGGATGCCAGCCACCAACCCTTCCTCATCGCCTGGTGCACCGAGGAACCACACCTGCCCAGCCAGCCGCCCGAGCCCTACGCGTCCATGTACCCGCCCGAGCGCATCCCGCCGTGGCCCAGCTTCCCAGACCCGCTGATCGGCAAGCCCTACATTCAGGCCCAACAACGCCGCACCTGGGGCATCGAGAACTGGGGCTGGGAACAGTGGGCGCCCATCGTGAGCCGGTACCTCGGCGTCGTCCGCCTGCTGGATGACCAGATCGGGCGCATTCTAGCAGCCCTGGACGATCTCGGCCTAGCCGAGAACACCCTGGTTATCTACACGACCGACCACGGTGACATGTGCGGCGGCCACGGCATGATCGACAAGCATTATGTCATGTACGATGACGTCACCCACGTGCCTCTCATCGTACGCTGGCCCGGGCATGCCCGAGCCAACGCAGTCTGCGATGCCTTTGTCTCCCATAGCATAGATTTGGCCACAACGATCTGCGAGGTGGCTGGCGTTCCCAGGCCAGAGACGTTCCAGGGGAGCAGCTTGCTCCCTCTGCTGGCTGGGGACATGACCAAAGCGCGGGGCGATATCTATGCCACCTACTTTGGCAACCAGTTCGGTCTCTACAGCCAGCGGATGGTCCGCGACGCCCGCTGGAAGTACGTATACAATGCCACCGCCGAGGATGAACTGTATGATCTAGAGAACGACCCAGGCGAGATCCATAACCTGGCTCGTACCGCAGCTAGCGCCGACGAGCTGGCGCGGCTACGAGGACGCCTGGTAGATTGGATGGAGGCCACGGATGACCCATTGCTCAACCATTGGATCCGTGACCAACTGCTACAAGGTCGTAAGCGCTAAGCCTACTGCGGTTCTTGCGGTCGCTGTTTCTTCTGCCAAGGCATAGCGGTACAACATGGTTGTCACTAGCTTTCGCCTCATACACAAGGAGGATCGCGATGAAGATCGCCATGATCGGGGCCGGAAGCCTGACCTTTACCAACCGGCTGCTGGGAGACATCCTGGCCGTGCCCGAGTTTGCCGAGACCGAGTTCCGCTTTATGGACATCAGCGAAGAGAATCTGCGGATGGCCACCGACCTCTGCCGCAAGCGCGTCCGAGAGAACGGACTCGGGGCCACCATTAGGCCCACCACCGATCGCCGAGAGGCCATCGCGGGCGCTGACTATGTGCTGGTAACGGTACGCGTGGGCGGGCTGGAGGCCTTTGCCCATGATATCGAGATCCCGCTCAAGTACGGCGTTGATCAGTGCGTGGGCGATACGCTGGGGCCCGGGGGGATCTTTTACGCGTTGCGCACTATCCCCGTCCTGCTCGACATCGCAGCCGACATGCGAGAGTTGGCGCCGAACGCGCTGATGCTCAACTATGCCAACCCTATGGCCATGAACTCGTGGGCAGTCCGGCGGGCAGGCGGCATCTTTTACCTGGGCCTATGCCACGGCGTCCAGGGTGGCCATGCGCAGATCAGCCAAGCGCTCGGATTGCCCCCCGAGGAAGTTGATTTCATCTGCGCGGGGATCAATCATCAGACCTGGTACATCCAGGTGACGCACAAGGGCAAGGATATGCTGCCCTTCCTGCTGGAGGCTATGGAGAACCACCCACAGCTATCCAAGCAAGAGCCAGTTCGCATCGACGTGCTCAAGCGTTGGGGGTACTTTTCCACGGAATCCAACGGCCATCTCAGCGAGTATCTGCCGTGGTACCGCAAGCGACCGGAAGAGATCGACCGCTGGATCTACCCCGACACGTGGATCGGCGGCCGCACGGGCGGCTATTTGGGTGAGTGCCGGGATACCCGCGACGAGTACAAGCGCACGTTCGAGGAAGGCATGGCCAGGCCCGCGGAGATCATCGGCCCCGAGAACCGCAGCTCGGAGCATGCTTCCCACATCCTAGAAGCCCTAGAGACAGGCCGCACATACCGCGGGCATTTCAACGTCGGCAACACCGGCTTGATCACCAATCTGCCGCCAGGCTGTACGATAGAGCTCCCCTGCTATGTGGATCGTAACGGCATCCACCCAGCATGGACCGGCGCCCTGCCCATGCAGTGCGCCGCCACCTGTAAGCAGACGATCCTCGTGCAAGAGATGGCCGTGGAGGCTGCCCTGACTGGCGATCGCAACCTCGCGAAACTAGCCGTGCTTCACGACCCCCTCACCGGTGCGGTGTGCAATACAGAAGAAGTCTGGCAGATGTGCGACGAGATGTTCGAGGCATTGGCGCCCTGGTTGCCGCAGTTCAACGGCGAGGGACGCACATGGCCCGACATCCCGCAACCCAAAGGCGGTGCGCTGCGCTTTGTCGATGATGCAGGCGACTATCGTCCGCCCAATCTGGCCTAGTATCGTCCTTCAGCACACAGAAGGGGGCGGTCCCGCTGGGGCCGCCCCTTCCTCGCACTAGGAGTCGGTCTGGGCAACCGCCATTTCTTTGCCAAACCTTGGGGCTGCCCACACCACATACGCCACGCAGAGCCCCGCCGCAACGCCCAGGCCTACCTCCGACCATATCGGTCCCACGGCGTTCGCGGACCAGACGGCAAAGGCGTCCACGGTTGCATGCACTAGCACGGCCCAGACCAGATTCAGCGGGCGCCGCCGCATGATACCATCCATGACGAGCACGCTTACAGCCACGTGTAGGCACAGCGCAAAAACGCGCTCCAGGCCAGCCAGTACCGGCATGTACCACACTACCTGGCGCAACTCGGCAAACGCGGCCAGCATCTGCTGCTGCTGGGCCTCGTTCAGGCCCAGTGTCGCCGGATCAGAGCGCCACAGGGCCAGGATGTTGATAGTGCCCGACAAGGCCACCAGCCCCAAGAGCACTGCCTCCACGCCCCCGTGGCCAAGGCCGAACTGCACGGCGTTCTTGAACCCACGCGTGCGGCGCATGGCCCAACGCAACGCCACCCACCGCGCCACCGTCTCGCACAGACCGGCGCTCAGTCCCGCCACGATGGCAAGACATGGCAAAGGCCACAGCGCGACACCCCGGGCCGTGTCCCCTAGCAAGCCGATGGCCCAGTTCAGCGGTAGATGCACTGCTTGCGAGAGCACAAACGTCAGCGCCCCAGCCCAGAACACGCCCCATGTAGCCCACTCACGTCGCACGAGCTGCCACCCAGCCAGCAGCGGCAATATGATCATGAGAGGATACTGTACGATAAAGGCGGCGATCATATAGGGCCAGTTCGGCGCAGGGCGCTGCCAGCCCACCGGCTGCTCGGGCAGTTCAGCACCAGCTTCGGGACTGCCCTGCACCGCGGCGCCCTCACGCGGCTGCCATGCCCGCAGCCGGAACTCGACACCCGAAGACCCGTTCACATAGCGAAGCAAAAGGTGCGGCGACTCGACATCATACCAGGCTTCATGGGTCACGCCCCCGGCGCGCATCTCGACGTGCCACGCGGCAAAGGTTCCTGCCGGCACCGTCACTTGCTCGCGACCCACAACGCTGACGGACAGGCGCACCTCGGCGCTGGAGAATGGTACTAGATCGGTGTACGTCGTCCTATACCCCTCTGCCAACGGGAGAGCTCGCTGCGTCTGCAACGTTTGGTCATTATCCAACGTGTCAGGCCGCCTGGTCACCTTGCGCGTCGTCTCGGTACCATCGGCAGCGATGCTCCGGAGAGCTACCTCGTCGGCGCCATAGGTGGCCTCTACACGGCGCCCCGCTGCCTCGCGCCAGGAGCTGAGGGGGAGCAAGTCAGGTCCGACACGCACCTCACTGGTCGTCGCACTGCCCGAGACGACCAGCTCGTACTCCTGGATCCACCCGTCGTCCTGAGGCGCCCAGGTCCAGGTGGCCTCGCCCAGATGCTGACCGTCTCGACCCAGCACGTCATAGATCGTACGCTCGCCCGCCTGCCACGGCGCCTGACTCAGACGGAATGGCTCAGAAGGCGATACCATCGCACAGCCGCTCAGCAGCAGAACGGCTGCCAACAGCAACCCCAAGCGTTTGAACACCGTCACCTCACCTCCTGGACGCTAAGCCATGTGCTAGACCTGAAAGCGCCCATCCCTATAAAAGAGCTCGCCGTCCACTAGGATCTCACTGCCGTCACGCATGTCACAGATCATGTCCCAATGGATAGCAGACTCGTTAAGACTGCCGGTAGAAGGGTACCCGGCACCCAGCGCCAGGTGAATGGTGCCACCGATCTTTTCATCGAATAGGATGCTCTTGGTGAACCGAGTGATGCCATCGTTGGTGCCCACCGCAAACTCACCTACGCGGCGTGCACCCTCGTCGCTGTCGATCAGCGTCTGCAGATACGCTTCATTCTTCTCCGCTCTCGCCTCAGTGACCACACCGCCCTCGAAGGCGAGAAAAATACCCTCGACCTCGCGTCCCGCGTGAATGGCAGGATAGGTGAAGCGGATCCAACCCTCCACCGAGTTCTCCACTGGTCCGGTAAAGATCTCGCCGCTGGGCATATTGTGGTGGCCATCCGAGTTGATGAACCTGCGTCCCTCGATGGAAAGGGACAGTTCCGCGTTGGGGCCGCGTACCTCCACATGCTTCTTGCCGGCCAGCCAATCCACTAGCCGCTCTTGCATGTCGTGAAGTCGTTGCCACTCGGCAACGGGATCGTCGTGGTCCACCAGCGTAGCCCTAAAGACAAAGTCGGCGAAATCCGCCAGGCCCATGTCGGCTTCCTGGGCGAGTGCGGGGCAGGGGTACTGGGTGACGACCCAGTTGAGCTCTCCCGCGTCACCGCGGCGAAGGTATTCGTCGAATAGCGGCCGACGCGCGCGCTGCTGCAGCCGTTGCCGCGCGGGATCAACGCCTGATAGCGCCCGCGTGTTCTCGGGCGCGCCGATCCGGATGAGAGCATCGGCCTTTTCGATGGCCAGCCGCTCCACCGGCGAGATGAATGCCAACTGATCATCGTTGCCATTACGCAGCACCAGCTCGGATACCTGATCGTCATCCCACAAGACCGTGGGGTACCCTCCGGCAGCCAACGTCTCTTGCACGAGCTCGCGCATCAACGGCGTCGCCTCCGCCGTCCCAC
>CAZTMY010000133.1:0-6734 GCA_964614895.1 uncultured Anaerolineales bacterium | reverse complement strand
AAACCCGAGGACCAGCAGTACTACCAGCAACGGATGCAGGCCAACGAACATACCATCGGGGTCTGGGCCATCGGTGGCTCTTCCGAAGTCTACTCGCGACAGAACGAGCCTATCCGCTATCGTCCCCCATGGCATTGGCCAGCGGCTAGCCCGCTTGGCGGCACGGGCTGGTACCAATGGCTCACCACAGACGGAGAGGAGGGCCTTGAGCCGCCTGACGAGATCAAGGAACTCTGGGAAGTCGTGGCCGAGTGGCTGCAGGAGCCCTATGGCACCGCCCGTTACAAGGAACTCGGCAAGCAGATGCTGCGCATCAATGCCGAGAACCTTTGGCTGATCGGCACAGTTGGACTCGTACCGCGAGCTGCCATCGTCAAGAACACGGTCAGGAACGCGCCCCAGCCGGGGCAGACCCTGAGCGTCGAGTATGGCATGTGGAACTACTACCAGCCTGAACAGTGGTGGATCGAGGAATAGTGCGCTAGCTCTAGCTCTGTAACGCTCGAGGTCCCTCTCGGTTCATAGTCCCAGAGGGACCTCGCCTGAGTATGACAAGGGGAGATTGTGCTTAGGTTCATAGGTCGTCGCTTGCTCCTCTTCATTCCTACGCTCATCGCTATCTCCATCGTGACCTTCGTGCTTATCCAGCTTCCGCCTGGTGACTATGTCACTAGTCATCTCATGGAACTGGAGCAAGCAGGTCAGGAAGTCACCGATGAACTCGCGCAAGCTCTGCGCCAACGATATGGGCTTGATCAGCCTGTCGTGATTAGATACTTCAAATGGATCGGGAACATCATCCTACGGGGCGACTTTGGCTATTCCATGCAGTGGAACCGACCGGTAGGTGAGCTGATCTGGGAACGCGTCGGTTGGACCGTGGCCATTTCGTTTGCGACAATGCTCTTCACCTGGTTGGTTGCCTTCCCCATCGGTGTCTATTCGGCGACACACCAATACTCAATCTTTGACTATCTGTTCACCCTCATTGGCTTTATTGGGCAGAGCGTTCCCAATTTCCTGATTGCGTTGGTACTCATGTGGTTGGGCTATCAGTGGTTTGGCCTAGATCTTGGGGGGCTCTTCTCAGAAGCTTTCCGCGATTCGCCCTGGAGCTGGGCCAAGTTGGTCGATCTAGTCAACCATCTCTGGGTTCCCATGATCGTGCTAGGGACCGCTGGCACTGCCGGCTTGATCCGGACGCTACGTGCCAACCTGCTGGATGAGGTGCGCAAGCCCTATGTGGTCACTGCCCGTGCCAAGGGGTTGCCAGAGCGTCGCGTCATTTGGAAGTACCCGGTGCGCGTGGCTATCAACCCGTTCATAAGCGCCACGGCCTATATGCTGCCTGGTTTGATCTCGGGCACCACGATCGTATCCGTCGTGCTGAGCCTGCCCACAACGGGGCCAATGCAACTCCGTGCGCTCCTGAGTCAGGACATGTACCTAGCTGGCAGCTTCCTCCTGATTCTCAGCACACTGACTGTCCTGGGGACTCTGATCTCCGACATCCTGCTCGCTTGGGTCGACCCACGCATACGCCTAGGACGCTAGGGCGTCCAGCATACGGGGGAGTGTTTGCCATGTTTGGCGGCAATAAGGACAAGAGCGAGGGGCTCTTTACGGCCTCTCAGTGGCAGCTCATGCGATGGCGCTTTCAGAGACACCGCTTGGCTGTGATCAGCCTCGTCGTACTGATATTATTCTACGCAATAGCCATTTTTTGCGAGTTCGTTGCACCCTACCACGCGGGGCGCTATAGCGCAACCTATGTACTAGCACCGCCCACCAAACTCCACTTTATCAGGCCAAGCGGAGAGTTCAGACTGCGTCCCTATGTCTACGGTCTCAAGTCAACACGGGACATGGAGACGCTGGCCATGGTCTTTGAGGTCGACGAGACAAAAATCTATCCCGTGCGCTTCTTTGTCCATGGGGACCCGTACAAGCTTTGGGGTATCTGGGAGATGGATTGGCATCTCTTTGGACTCGAATCGGATGAAGGGATGATCTTCCTGTGGGGGGCCGACGACCTCGGGCGTGACGTTTTCTCACGGGTGATCTATGGCTCCCGCATCTCGCTATCGATCGGCCTGCTGGGCGTCTTTCTCAGCCTGATTCTCGGCGTGATCCTTGGTGGTATCTCGGGCTACTATGGTGGCGCAGTTGATCTGGTCATCCAACGCGTCATCGAGTTCCTGCGATCTCTGCCCGCCATTCCGCTATGGCTCACGTTGGCCGCGGCTCTTCCTAACACGTGGTCGCCAATGCGAGTCTACTTTGGTATCACCGTCCTGCTATCCCTCATCGGCTGGACGGGGCTGGCGCGCGTCGTCAGGGGTAGGTTCATGACACTGCGAGAAGAGGACTATGTCATGGCTGCCAGGCTGTGTGGTGCATCCGAGATGCGCATTATCCTACGCCACATGGCACCCTCGTTCGCGAGCCATCTCATCGCAAGCTTGACTCTGTCGATTCCCGGAATGATTCTTAGCGAGACGTCACTGAGTTTCCTGGGGCTTGGGTTGCAGCCACCCATCGTCAGTTGGGGCGTGCTGCTACAGACGGCCCAGAACCTGCGGACGGTAGTGCTAGCACCATGGCTCTTGCTGCCTGGATTGGCCGTCGTGATCGTGGTGCTGGCTTTCAACTTTGTCGGCGATGGTATGCGCGATGCTGCAGACCCGTACGTGCAGTGATCCAGTCCTACGGTGATCTTCGTCGAGCGTAAATACCGACAATTGGAGTGAGCATGTCCAACGATAGGCCAAACGTTGTCATCATCATGGTCGACGAGCAGAAAGCTACGTCCCTACCACTCTATGGAAACCCGGTAGTCAAGGCCCCGAATCTGTTGCAGCTAGCCTCCGAAGGCGTCCAGTTCGAGCAGGCGTACTCCACATGCCCCCTGTGTGTCCCGACGCGAGTTAGCATGATGACTGGGCGTCATCCGCATACTACGGGTTCGCGCACCAATCTGTTCTTCCTGCAACCGGGAGAGCGCCACCTCGTGGATCTGTTTCGCGAGCATGGGTATCGCACGGGGCTAGTAGGCAAGAATCACTGCTTCCTGCCACCCGAGTTGGCCAAGTTTGACTACTTGTGGGAGGCTGGCCATCTCGGGCCAAACCAACCGCCCACGGAGGAATCGGCTGCTGCCAAACGATGGCTGATCGAGTCTCAGGTTTGGAGGAAGGCTTGGGGCGCTGTGCGTAACCCGTACCCTGCGAGCGCACTCGGCACATCACTGATCACCGACCAGGCTATCTCCTTCGCGCAGACTCATCAGGATGAACCGTTCTTTCTTTGGTACTCGATCGCAGATCCGCATACGCCACTCCAGGCTCCGAGTCCCTTCTATGAGATGTATCATCCTTCTGATGACATACCTCTACCTCCGCATCTCGAGGGAGAGATGGAGAGCAAGCCTCCTAGCCAGCAGATCGACTACCGAGCATTGGCCGGAGATACCGTTAGGCCTGATCTTGTGAGAGAAGCGATGGCCGTGTACTATGCGATGAATAGCTACATCGATCACGAGGTTGGTCGTTTCCTGGGAGCGCTGGACGATCTGGGATTGCGGCAGGACACCCTAGTGATCTATCTCTCTGATCACGGCGATTATATGGGTGAGCACGGCATGATCCGTAAGAGCAAGGCGCTGTACGACTGCCTGACGCACATCCCGCTCGTTGTATCCTGGCCGGGTGTTATCCAGATGGGCCAGAGAGCCGATGCATTCGTCATACACGAGGACATCCTTCCAACGCTCATGGATCTGCTCGGCTGGTCGTCGCCTGATGGCGTTCAGGGGCAGAGCTTCACTCCCCTTCTGTTACGACACGGAAGCTATCATCCGAGAGAGGCCGTCTTTGGTGAGCATGGCATTGAGGGGACGCCCTACGCGATCGACGACGTGACGACGTTCCCCGAAGGACCCCTAACGACCGACTTTAGCCCCAATCTGAAGCTCGGAGGCCGTGGCCGCTGCAAATCGGTGCGTACGAGACGCTGGAAGCTCGTGAGGTATCCGAGACAGACGTACGGAGAACTGTACGATCTTCAAGCCGATCCCTGGGAGCTTACGAACTTGTATGGGCAGCCGCCCTATCGAGACGTTGAACGCGACCTCACACAAATGCTCCTAGATTGGCTGATTGAGACCGAGGACACTCTTCCTGCCGCAACCGACGACACTATGGGAGTCTGATAGCATGCCCAATGCCTCCGCCCCTGCCAAGCTTCAGGAAGAAGCACGCACTTGCGCACAGAGCGGCTCGGATGACGACGTCTTGCTCCGGGTCCGTAACCTACAGACCTACTTCCCGCTTCGGGAGGGTGTCGTCAGAGCAGTTGACGGCGCCGACCTCACGATCCGGCGGGGCAGGACGTTGGGAGTCGTAGGTGAGAGTGGCTGTGGTAAGAGCGTGACCGCTCGCTCTATTATGCAGATCGTCGATCGACCGGGCAAGATTGTCGGTGGGACGGTCGAGCTCTATCCGGATCCATCCAGCGATCTACCAGACCATGTGGTCATCTCAGATCTCGCGCCGATGAGCCCGATGATGCGCAAGATCCGTGGCAGTGTCATCAGCATGATCTTCCAGGAGCCCATGTCGGCCTTCAGCCCCGTGCACTCCATCGGCAGCCAGTTGGCAGAGACAGTGCTGCTGCACCAGAACGTGAGCAAGACCGATGCGCGCGACATGGTCGTGTCGATGATGGAGCGCGTCGGCATCTCTGAGCCTCAGCGCAACTTTGATGCGTATCCTCATCAACTGAGTGGCGGCATGCGACAGCGTGCCATGATCGCCATGGCGCTCATGCTACGTCCTAGCCTGCTGATTGCGGATGAGCCCACGACTTCGTTGGACGTGACGACAGAAGCTCAGATCCTGCGTCTCATGAAGGATCTTCAGCAGGAGCTTCAGATGGCCATTATGTTCATCACACACGATCTCGGCGTCATCGCCAGCATGTCAGACGACGTAGCGGTCATGTACCTCGGTAGAGTAGTGGAGGCTGCATCTGTGGACGACGTCTTCTACGACGCTAAGCATCCCTATCTGCGTTCCTTACTACGGTCCATTCCCCGCATTGGAGTGAAGCGCGAGGGGCGCCTAGAGACTATCAAGGGCATGGTGCCGGATCCGTTCAACATACCGCCTGGATGCCCTTTCCATCCGCGCTGTCCCCAGTACATAGAAGGCGTGTGCAACGTTGAGCCTCCTCGCGTTCGGCAACTGGGCGATACGGACCACCTGGTTGCTTGCCATCTCTACACAGACTAGATCGGTGGAGCGGACACTGATATGACAAAGGATATCCAGGATCGCGACAACATCCTCTTGCTTGTTGAGGGACTGAAGAAGCACTTCCCCGTGCAAAAGGGCCTCCTACGGCGTACCGTTGGGTACGTCAAGGCAGTGGATGGGGTCGATTTGTACATCAAAAAGGGGGAGACCCTTGGCCTGGTGGGTGAGAGCGGCTGTGGTAAGACAACCACGGGCCGGTGCATCCTCCGAGCCATCGAGCCGACCTCGGGCAATGTCCTATTCCAGGACGAAACGCTGGGGTGGGTCAACGTTATCGATCTAGATCGCACCCAGATGCGCGTCTTTCGCAAACACACGCAGATGATCTTCCAGGATCCCTATGCGTCGCTGAATCCTCGTATGACACTGCTGGACATCGTCGGGGAGCCACTGACCAACTATGGGATCAAGGGACGCCAGCGCACAGAGCGTGTGGCAGAGCTGCTATCTGTGGTGGGGCTATCACCCCAATACATGCGAAGATACCCCCACGCATTCTCCGGTGGGCAGCGCCAGCGTATCGGCATAGCTCGCGCGCTGGCCCTCAATCCGCAGTTTGTCGTCTGTGACGAGCCAGTGTCAGCCCTGGACGTATCCATCCAGGCGCAGACCCTCAACTTGCTACAGGACCTCCAGGATCAGTTCGACTTGACGTATCTCTTTGTGGCACATCAGCTCAACGTTGTTGAGCATATCTGCGACCGCGTTGCGGTCATGTACGTTGGCAAACTCGTCGAGTGGGCCGAGACGGAAACACTCTTCCACAACCCGCTTCATCCCTATACGGAAGCGCTCATGTCCTCAGTTCCCCACCCAGATCCCCGCGCCAAGTCCGATCCCATCATTCTGGAGGGTGAGGTCGCGAACCCTGCCAACACGCCTTCGGGCTGCTACTTCCATCCCCGCTGCCACTATGCACAGGAAAGATGTAAGACGGAAGAGCCCGAGCTCCGCGAGGTCAAATCAGGGCATTTCGTGAAATGCCACCGTGCCGAAGAGCTATCTCTGCGAGGCGTAGCGGATTACATGTCTCAGGCGTGAGCGGGATGGTGATTGAGGTACCAGACCGGCTAGCTGTAGATGGCGGAGGCGGGCTGGCGGATTGCCAAGTCACATGAGGACGGGGCCAGTCTCTACAAGGCTAGTACACTGCCTTCGAGCAAACAGTCTTTGTCTACATTAATATGATCGACTCTAGCCCAATCCAGTGACCGGCATATCCCCCCACGGACCTGGGTCATGTTCCTATTCACGCGCACCACGATGGAACAAGTCGCCGACCTGGGTGGCAATGACAGGCTCTGGCCCTGACGGGCCAGACCTTGGCAATTTGCACTCTGTAAAATGCTCGTAAGCAAGGGCGCTAGCCCTTGCGACTGGTTTCCCCACACCCGTGGAGGTGGACGGAACGTCTCGTAC
>CAZTMY010000132.1:0-6757 GCA_964614895.1 uncultured Anaerolineales bacterium | reverse complement strand
CACCTCGGGCATGCTCGTGGCATTAGAGGACACCACCGGCGCGCCGCAAGCCATCGCCTCCAGCACCGGCAAGCCAAACCCCTCGTAAAGCGAGGGATAGCAAAAGAGCGCGGCGCCGTTGTACAGCGCCACGAGGTTCTCCACGCTGACATAGCCGGTCAGTCTCACAGCCCGGCGCAGTCCCAACTCTTCAATAGTCTTCACCACCGCCGAAGCTTGCCACTGTGCCTGCCCCACCACGACGAGCTGCGTCTGCGACGCTACATCGGCCTGGGCAAACGCCTGCACCAGCCTAACTAGGTTCTTGCGCGGCTGAAGATTGCCCACAGCCAAGACATAGGGCGACCGAACGCCAAGCCGACCCAACGCTTCCTCCACCTCATTCTGGCGCACCAACCGAAATGCCGGATCTGCCGCCTCGAAGGTCACGTAGACCCGGTCCTTCAGATACGGATAGAAGTGAAGGATCTCCGACCGAGCGTGCTG
Source organism: uncultured Anaerolineales bacterium (assembly GCA_964614895.1). Classification (GTDB taxonomy): domain Bacteria; phylum Chloroflexota; class Anaerolineae; order UBA1429; family UBA1429; genus DAIRUQ01. The sequence continues at coordinate 6,271 of CAZTMY010000132.1, read as the reverse complement.
TGATACGGTGATGACGCCCGCAGCTCGTCGCAGCGTCCAAGGAAACAGCGTCGCAAAGAGCAACCTCTCCCGCGGGGAGAAGAATCGTGGGAATCGGCGGAACGACACATCGTGGACCGTCACCACCACGGGACAGTCGGCCACAGGGGGAGCCACATAGGTCACGTGCATTAGATCGGCACCATGCTCGCGGGCCAGACGGTTGAGGCCGACTGTCAGCCGCTTGACATCCGAGGTGTCGGGAAGCGGCGCCGCCTTCACACCCAACGATCGAACGAACGCAACCTGCTCGGGATGCACAGCGGCGGTGATTTCTACTTGGTCACGTCGGCCCAGGGCTTGCAACAGATTGCGGATGTACGTCTCGTTACCAGTCTCGCGCGCACCGAGCATGTGGGCATCGATCAGAACCCTCATCGCACATCCTCACCTACCGAGCTGTCTGCCTCATCGCGGTGGCGAACGACCCGTGCCGGCACGCCCGCCACCACGGCATAGGGAGGAACGTTACGCGTCACGACGGCTCCCGCAGCGACCACTGCCCCATGCCCCACGCGCACCCCCGCCAGAATGGTGGCTCCCCCTCCAAGCCAGCAATCATCCTCGATGACAATGCTATGTCGGGTCACTCCCTGCGCGTCAATGGGCACATCCACCTGATCGATGTTGTGGTTCTCAGCATGCATGGACACCCGCGCCCCCATGAGGACATGGCTCCCAATACTGACGTGGCCCGAGCAGCCGATGTAGCAGTAGGGACCGATGTTGGAGTGATCGCCTATCGTCATGCCCTCACCGATGGCGCGTCGGTAGTAGCCCGACGGCCTGATCATCGCCATGCGCCCGACAGTCACGTGGTCACCAAAGACGATGCCTTGCCGCGAAAGCCCTTGCACTTCACAATAATCCTCCAGTACGCACGACCGTCCCACGGTCACATGCTGGGGATTGCGAAGCGCTACGCCCCGGCCCACCAGCAACAGGCCGTCAGCTCCCCTGAGCCAAATCCTGTACCATACCCCCCTGATCAACATCGGCACGACTTTGCACAGCGTCTGAAAGAGCACCCTAGGTGAGCGCTCGCTCAGGGTTGGCTCGTCCTCGACAGCGCCGGTCACGCGGCGAGCCAAGCCATCCAAGCGTTCCGCAAGCCAACTCATAGTTCGCTCCGCAGCGGGGCTAGCGCGGCGCGGGCGTACACCCAGAACCGGCGAGACTCACGCCGCCACATGCTCGCCGCCGCGCCCCCCAGAAGGCCACGCCCGCCGTATAGGACGCTCCGTAGCAACAGCCCCCCCGCAAGCGCCGCGTCGAACGCGTGCCTCTGCCACCACGACGCGTGTTCGCGCTCACGGTAAAAGCTCCGTTGGCTAGTGACCCACATGGTACTGACCCGCGCGTTGCCCGCGGCACTGTGCCCAAGATGATGCTCGATGATGGCTTCGGGCACATGGAAGAGCTGCCATCCAGCCTGCCGCATCCTGTGTGACCACTCCATGTCCTCTGCGTACATGAACCATCGCTCGCTTAGCAGGCCTACGGACGCCACAACGGATCGCCTGACCATCAGGCAGACGCCGCTCAACCACTCGACCTCGCGGGGCCGATCGTCGTGCAGCCCCATCAGCAGATTCACACCGCGAAAGGCTCGCCGCTCTGGAAACAGCCGCGATAGCCCCGCGTACTGGTTGATCACAGTACGCACGGATGGCTGGTAGCCGCAAGACAACACCCGCAGTCGCATAGCCGGATGCACCACCTTGGGACCAACCGCGCCGACAGTCGCGTGCTCGTCTAGATAGCGCCGCAAGATCCGCAGCGCTCCTGGGCGCACCACTGTGTCCGGATTCAGAAGCATCACATAGGGCGCATCGAGCAAGGGCAGTGCTTGGTTATTGGCCGCGGCAAAGCCTCGGTTCTCCGCATTCCTAACCACAGTCACCGACGGGTACGCACGCTCGATGAGCTCCGCCGTCCCGTCGCTGGAGGCATTGTCGACGACCATCACCTGCAACGATAGGCCTTCGGCATCACAGAAGAGTGAATCAAGGCACGCTCGGATGACCTCTCGCGCGTTCCACGTGACGATCACCACGCCCAGATCAGACACCCTCAGTTCCCTCGCGTTCTGCCGCTTCAAGTGCCGGCATCCTCAGGCCCATGGCTACCAGGAACCACAGGTAGCTTTGCACAGCGATGTCCTGAAGATCGACATTCATCACCGCGTGGACCATGGCGCCAGCCAGGCTTGCCAACGCCGCCAAGGTCAGCGCCCGAGCTACGGGTTGACGAACCGACCTCAAGCCACGCATCAGCCCCACCGCCACTACAAAGACTAGCGCGCCGAAAGCGACCATGCCCGGTATCCCTTGCTGGAGGCCGATCTGGAGCAGGAACGACTCGGTGGGATAACGCACCTCCAGTAGCCCAGCATCAGCCGCTGCACGGCTCAGCGCGCCGGCCGAGCCCAAGCCGGCGCCCAAAGGATTGCGCCAGATCGTCTGTAGGTTCTCCCAACCCCTAGCAACATGATAGGCGGCGGAGACCTCCTGTAGGCTAACGAGATCCGGGAGCCGCGCCAACAAGCCTCGCTGCGCCATCACCCCCAAGCCTAGCCCCACCAGGGCCACGAGAGCGGCCCAAAGCTCCCACCGATGCCACCAAAGCAGGGCGAGGGCCGCTCCACCCAACGCGAGTGCTGCCCAGCCGCTACGCGACACCGTCAGCGCCAAGACTAGCAGATACAGCGCAGCGGCACCAAACAGCCCGAGCTGTGCACGCCTGACGGTCAGAACACGCGTCGCGGCCAGCATGGTCATGAACACGAGGTACAGGGCAAGCTGGTTCGGGCTGGAGAATGTCCCCATCAGGCGCTGAACAGGGCTCCCCCCAATCTCGAATGAACTCGGTAGCCGACCTCCAACCTCAAAGTAGCGCCACAGAAACGAGGGCCCCAAAACATATCCCTGATAGAGCGCGAAAAGAGATACGAGCGCGCCCATGTACAAGAGCGCTCGGACCAGCCCATCAAGTTCCGAGAGACTGTATGGCAGGAACAGGCAGATAGCAAAGACGGCCAGCGGCACCGTAGCGAGACGCAGCCCCCTCAATGCCATCAAGCCGCTCTCCGCACGCCCCACTCCGGCGAGCAGGGTGACGCCAAATAGGCCCAACGTCAAGAACACTGGCCAAAGCGTTGCCGCGCCTTGCCACGCAACCCGCCATTGACGGATCACCCCGATCACGAGCGCCAGCAGTAACGCCTCCCGCCAGAGTCTAAGCCCCATCACGACCAGCTCTGGCAGATGCGCCGAGACCACCTGGAACACGACCGTATGCAGCGGCAATCCTAGCAGAAGGATAGCGAGAGCCGTCGCTGGTCGACGGATCAGCCAAAGCCAACCCAGGAAGGCCGTCGCTGCCAGCAGTAGCAACGGCACGATCCACGGGCCCAGCTCACGCAGCTCTTGCAGCACCACTCACGCCCTACTCTCACGGCGGGGATCGACAATGCGCTCCCGGATCAGCTCGGCCACCATCTCCACCCGGGCCTCCCATGTGTTCTCAAAGGCAACTCGCTGCCGGGCCGCCGCCAGAGCCGGCCTCCCGCCGCGCGCCACTTCCTCCAAGGCCATCGACAGCGCCCGTGATACGTCGTCCCGGCTTTCGGCCAAGTAGATCAGATGACCATGTCGCCGCAACTCTGGGAGGCCTACAGCTACTACCGGCTTGCCAAGAGCCAGATACTCGTACGCCTTGACCGGATCCACATCCGCCGTCAGCGCGTTGGCCTTGAATGGGATCAGGCAGATATCAAACGCGTTCACGAACGTCGGCACCTGCACATAGGGCACAGGACCGAGATAGTGCACATTGGGCAAGCCCATGAAAGGCCGGATATCCACGTTCTCGACCGGCCCCACCATAGCGATGTCCGCGTCTGGGTGGTCTGCCGCCAGTTCAGCCACCAGGTCCAAGTCCACCCAATGAGAGAGGGTACCAACGTAGCCGAGAAGAGGGCGTCTCATCTCGCGCAAGGCCTCTGGCCAAGCAGCCCCACGCCCTTGCGCGAACAGATCCGCATCGCAGGCGTTAGGCACATAGCGCACGTCACGGGCCGACGCGCAACGCTGCACCAACCCTTGCGATGACGCCAGCACCAGATCAGCCCTCCGCATCACCTCCTTCTCCAGCTCCTCCACCAACCGATGCCGTAGCGGCCGCGCTGCCCAGAAAGCGGGATAGTTGTCCATGCAGTTGTAGATGACCAGGCTCTCCCCATAGCGCCCGATCTGTGCCGCCTCCAGGGGGTGGTCCAACCATAGAACAGGCCTGCGCAGTCCTAATCGCTGCGCCGCCTGCCGCACCAGGATGGTTTGCAGACGCTGATTCGCCCCGTTACACAGTCTGCTGTCGAGGCCAAAGGGCACGCCAGGCGGCGGGAGTAGATGATACAGCCCCGCAGCCAGGCGCTCGAGGCGGGGCAACCAAGGTCGATGCTGTCCCCCGGCAAGCGCTCGGCGCAGAGCGCCCAACAGGGAGGGCGTGATCGGATCCACAAACAGCACACGTCCATGCCTACCGAGTCCGGCAGCCAGATGCTGCGTGCGCTGACGAATGGTGTCCCACGGGTTCATCGCCATATAGATGATGTCGGGCAGCGTACGCTCTGCCGAGTGTTCGCTCACGTGCGCACCGCCCTAGGAAGCAAACTCCCCACGCCGAGCAAACGCCAGACGCGGCCAAACCACCAAGCGAGCGCCACACCCAGCCCGACGCCACGCCAGACCGCCGGCGCCCTAAAGTACGCCAGCGCAGCGACTCCTCCCGTCAGCACCCATGTGATGGCAGCATCCCACGAGAAGAGCAGATCGCGGGGGACCAGATCCCGCCTCCAGTAGAGGGGCAGATAGAGCACCATTGTGCACAGGTAAGCGATACCATAGGCCAACGCCAGCCCCTGCGGTCCCATAGCGCGCGTCACAAAGGTCACACCTACCAGCAGCACGCCCCACGTGAGATTGCTGGCCACGCCCCACCAGAGCAGATATCGCAAAGTCAGCACACGCCCCAAACCGTCGCTGAACCCGAGCACTATGGCCGTCAGCATGACTAGCGCCATCGTCTGCGAAAAGCCATCGAGCGCGAACCGTGAACCATAGAGCCATGCCAGCACCTCAGGAAACGCCATGAGAGGCATAGCCATCACCGAGACCAACGCCCAGGGCATGAGCTGGTTGAACACCTGGAATCGGCGCGAGCTTTCCTCTCCTTGCGCAGCAACAAGAGGGAGCAGGACGTTCCCGAGCGCGGTGGGCAGGAACAGGATCACCATACGCCACTGCAGCGCCGCGCTGAACACACCCAAGTCAGGATAGCCTCCCGGCTGCTGGGCAAAGACAACTTGCGCGAGCCATGTCGCGATCCCCACCAGGATTCCACCTAGAGCCGACGGTAGGGACACGCGCCAGATCACGCCGACTTCCTCGAACGCCGCACGCACGTCCACTCGAATGCCTCGTGCGTGGCACGCTCGCCACAGCATGAATCGGCCTCCCACCGCGCGGATTGCGCCAGCCAAGGTAAGGGCGGCTACCGCCCCCTCGACGCCCGCGAGCCAAACACCCGCAACCATCACAGGAACGATCGCGACCCCATACGCCAGCCGCGTCCACGCCAAAGCCCGGAACGCCTCCAGCCCCGCCAACCCCCCAGCTTGCACGGCATCGATGACCGTTACCAACATGAGCAGACCGCCAATACGCAGGCTGGCGGCTAAGCTTGCCTCTCCCAACACACGCGCACTCAGCCAACCTGCCCCGGCCAACAGCCCGACAGCACAACACAAACCGAACCCTCCAGCAACCAAATAGGCGAGGCCGAGGATGCGCCCACCACGCAACGGGTCATCAGCGAGATCAGCCAAGTAGCGCGTCGCTGTCAGGTTCATCCCCAGAACAGCCACCGTCGCCCACGTCGTCACAGAGCCCTGCACCATAGTGAGCTCACCAAAGCCTTCGGCGCCCAGCATCCGGGCCGCGACCAGGCTAGCAACGAACGCGGCACCTTGGTTGACCGTCGATCCTGCGACCGACCATACCGCCCCACGGAGAAACCGCGCTCGCACCGTGCCGCTGGCAGCATCAGAGCCAAGCCCAGCCAGCTCGCGCAGCCGGGCAAGATATGCTATCGTCATCACTCACCATCGCGCCCTAGTCGTCCAGACGGCGCCATACACCCCCAGTTTCCGCAAGATCACATCACCCCCTCG
>CAZTMY010000131.1:0-6773 GCA_964614895.1 uncultured Anaerolineales bacterium | reverse complement strand
GGGCCGACTTGCCCGGAGGTGTCTCGCGCAAGAGTATCGAGGAGCGGTTGGGCGTTGCCATTCACCATGAGATCCCAGATGACCAGGCTCTAGCGACTCACGCAGTCAACCGAGGCGTGCCTATCATGATGGGTGGGGGACGTGGGGCGGTCGCCGCGGCGATGAACAGGCTGGCACAGGAGTTGGTGCGCGATCTGCAGCCGCAACTGCTGCGACCCGATGGTGATGGCCATGAAAGGGGTAGCTCGTTCCTGAGACGACTTATTCCCCGGCGTTCGGACGAGCGCTAGTGTGAAGGCAAAAAGCGATGTTTGGTAACCCGCCTCTGCTCTTTGGGCTACTCGTGGGCGTGCTTGTGCTCATTGGCTTTGTGGGGATATGGTCCGTGACGGGTGGGCGCGATCCCGTGGAGGACCGCTTGAGCGAGTATGGTTACCGTGAGGAGCTGACGGACAACGGTCAGGCGCGTGACGTTGGCCGTGGCGAGCGCTTCCGGCGGTGGCTGAGCCGAGTCGTCAACGGCTTTGGTTTGGGCTATCGTCTGGCTGACACGGTCATGCAGGCCGACCTCCCACTGACGGCATCCGAGTACGTGCTTATTGTGGCTGCCGCCGCGATAGCTGGGTTCCTATTCGGCACTTTTGTGCTTGGCGAGGTGCTCTTTGGCATCATCCTCGCGGTGGTCGGATTGGTCGTCCCTGGGATCTATGTGAGGAGTCGCCGTTCCAAACGCCAGCGACAGATCACGGAACAGCTCCCCGACATTCTAACGCTGATGGTGGGGGCGCTCCGGTCGGGGTACGGACTCTCGCAGGCCATCGAGCTTTTGGTGGACCAGTTGCCGCCTCCTGCTTCCAAAGAGTTCGAGCGTGTGCAGCGAGCTACGGGCTTTGGCCTTTCGATCCAGCAGGCCCTCACGGACATGGCCAATCGTGTCGGCACAGACGACATCTCCTTGGTGGTGACCGCCATCAACGTCCAGAGCGAGACGGGCGGCAACCTGGCCACCACGTTGGACACCATTGGCGTAACCATCCGCGACCGCCTGAAGCTCAAGCGCGATATCCGGGTGATGACCTCCCAGCAGCGCTTTACCGGCTATGTGCTGGCGTTCTTGCCCGCTGCCTTGGCCGTGATCATCTACTTGCTGAACCCAGAATACATGTCGCAGCTATTTGAGCCCGGTTTGGTGCGCATCTTGCCGATCATTGCTGTGGTGCTACAGATCATTGGATTCTTTGCCATGAAAAAGATCGTGGATATTGAGGTATAGGAGCCATGGGAGCCACAAGCTTTGATTTGCTAAGTGTGCTCTCCTCGCCCTGGTTGTTTGCGGCCTTGGTGACGCTCTGCGTGGGCCTAGTGTGGTTATCGCTTATGCCGTCGGCTGCTACCAAGCAGGTGGAGGATCGGCTCGATGACTATGTGGATCGCGGCGACGTTATCGAAAAGGAGGAGATGCAAGGCTCCTTCGGAGCGCGGGTGCTTTTCCCACTGTTGCGTAGCATTGTGCGAGCTGTGGGGGGTCTAGCCCCCAGCCGCGCGGCAGCTTCGACTGAACAGCTCCTGCTGGAGGCCGGCCGGCCCTACGGATTGACGGTGCTGGATTTCTTTGGCCTGCGGGTCCTCTCGGTCATCGCCATGGGCGGATTGGGCTTCTGGTTGTTCAGCAGGAACCTTCCGCTGAACCGCCAAGTCCTGATGACCGGCGCCGCTGCGCTCGCGGGCTATTTCGTGCCCACGCTGTGGCTGCGTACCCGCATGGAACGGCGCAAGAAGGAAATCCTGAAGGCACTGCCCGATGCTCTCGACATGTTGACCATCGGCGTGGAGGCGGGCCTGGCCTTCGAATCGGCTCTGCTGCGCGTAGGCGATCGCTGGGACAATGCCCTCACGCGCGAGTTTCAGCGAGCCGTGAGCGAAATGCGCATGGGCGTTGGGCGCGATGAGGCGCTGCAGCGCATGGCCAGGCGTTCTGGCGTGCCCGAGCTGGGGACCTTTGTGGCGGTGCTGGTGCAGTCGAACCAGCTTGGCGTAAGCATCGCCCAGGTGTTGCACAACCAAGCGGCGGAGATGCGCGTCAAGCGACGCCAGAAGGCTGAAACCCTTGCCAACCAGGCCGCCACCAAGCTGGCCTTCCCTTTGGTGTTCCTAATTTTCCCTGCGATGCTGGTAGTGTTGTTGGGGCCAGCCATCCCCACGCTGCTAGACCTGACAGGAATTGCTGGAGGCTGATGAGGCGCCCTTTATGACAGATCACGCGGCACAAAGCCAGGCGGGAAGCGTTGATGACGCGCTCAAACATCCTCTCTATGCCGAGGGCGTCGGTCACATGCAGGCGGGCAAGTGGGCTCGAGCCATCTTGTGCTTCAGTAGCTTGGCGCACCAGTTCCCTGACGACGAGCGTGTTGCTGAGGTGCTGTCGCAGGCGCAGTTCAAGGCCGAGTTGGATGCGTCCACCAAGGTGCGCCCCAAGCGTTGGGTGATTCACTGGCGGCCAATCATATTCGGTCTGCTAGTTATCGTCCTGTTGGGCACTCTGGTGTATGGGGGCATCGTGTTCACGCGACAAGTGGTGCGGCCGGCCTTGGCCCAGCTCCGTGAGCAGCGCCAGTTGGAGCAGGTGCTCACTGAGGCGCAGACCGCGTTGCATAAACAGGCTTATGACGAAGCCGAGGCCGCATTCCTGCGTCTCTTGGAGATCGCTCCTGCCGATGCCATGGCTAGCCTGCAGACTGAGGAAGGGGTGATCAGGCGTAGCTATCGCGACATCGCTACCGACGGTCTGGAGCAAATAGCCGTAGAGCGAGAGCTTGAGAAGAAGTACCTTGAGGCTGTGGCTATCGAGGAATCTGGGGATTTGGATGCGGCCTTAGCTGCCTATATGGCGCTGCAGCTCACAGCTCCCAACTACCGGGACGTGCGCGTCCGCGTGACTAATATTCGGCGGACGCTGACGGCTTTCGAAATGCTGGAAGAGGCAGATGCCCTTTTCGAGAATGGCAATTTACCAGAAGCGATGACCGCGTACGAGTCGCTGCGCGTGTACAATGCGAGTTATGAGACGGAGCATGTGCGTGATCGCCTCTTCCAGATCTACCTGACGCTAGGTCTGGAGGAGCTCGATGCTCCTCGCCCAACGCGCGAGGACGTCCAACGGGCGGCAGAGCTGTTTGCCAAAGCTGTGGCGTTTCGCCCGACGGACCCCGATGCCACGCGGGAGCACCGTCTCGCCCAGAGCTATCTCGAGGGCGCTAGCTACTATGATCAGGGGGCCTGGGATATGGCGGTGGCTCGCCTGGAGGCCATCTACCAAGAGCGTCCTGACTATCTCGGCGGGCGTGTGCTGGAGTTGCTCTATACAGCCTACATCCAAAGCGGCGATCAGCGCAAGCTGGCCGATGACCTCTACCTAGCGAACGAGCGTTACCGGGCGGCATGCGCTCTCCCCGTGGAGGATAAAGCTCTGTGTACGGCGCGCATTGAGGAAATCCTGCCTTTCCTGACGCCGACGCCCACGCCTACTGTGACGCCGACACCCACCAATACGCCGTTGCCGACGGCAGTACCTACGCCTCGACCTTTGGCGGCCTATCGTAACCAGATCGTCTTCTATTCCAAGAACCCGGACGCGACTGGTCTCTGGATCATGGATGCCAGCGGACGCAACCGGCGATTCCTTGGTAGTGGCCGTTGGCTCGTGTCGCAGTACGAGGCCATGCGCGAGCAGGAGCGCTACTCCCCTGACGAGGAGTACTATCTGTTCGTGCGTGAAGCGGGCTCACCGCAGATCTTTTACACGAGGCCCGATGATCCTCGCCTTGGGCCATTACCGCCCAAACAGCTCACCGACCTGTCTGGGACGTGCTATGATCCGGTGTGGTCTCCCGATGGGGGGTTGATCGCTTTCACCAGCAACCAGGACGACAGCGACGACATTTGGATTGTGCGTCCTGATGGCAGCGGGCGTCGCAACCTAACCGAGAACCGCTATCCTTGGGACAAGCATGCATCCTTCTCGCCCGATGGCTCGCGTATCGTGTTTTGGTCGAACCGCTCAGGTGTCATGCAGATCTGGGTGATGGACGCCGATGGTCGGAATGCACGCAATATAAGCAATACAGACTGGGAAGAATACGATCCGATTTGGATCAAGTGAGGTCGATAGCATGTTAAGCCGAAAGCGACACAATCCAGCCCCTGTGGCCCCAGCTCGCCCGAACCCGCGTACGATTCAGGGTGAGTCCTATGGGAACATCCGCGATCGCGTGCAACGCCGACTGCTCTCCGAGCTCAGCCCAACCGTCGACCTCGACAACGACGAGGAGGTCCGGCGTAGCCTTGAACAGATCTTTGCAGAGACCATCGCGGAGGAGGGCATCCCGCTCTCGCGCAGCGAGCGAATAGACATCCTCGAACAGGTGATGGCGGACATCCTGGGGCTGGGCCCTCTGGAGTCTCTGCTGCGGGACGACACCATCACCGAGATCTTGGTGAATGGCCCCAACCAGGTCTTTATCGAGCGTAACGGCCGCCTCTTGGACACCGATGTTACCTTCCGTGACACCGCCGAGGTCATGCGCATCATAGACCGCATCGTCTCGCCGTTGGGACGCCGCGTGGATGAGAGCAGCCCTATGGTGGATGCTCGCTTGCCCGATGGCTCCCGCGTCAACATCATCATCCCACCGCTCTCGCTGGTGGGGCCGTGCATCAGCATCCGCAAGTTCTCCAAGCAAGCTTACACGGGCGACGATCTCGTCCGCATGGGCACCCTCAGCCAGGAGATGCTCGATGTCCTCAAGGCCTGCGTTGTCGCCCGCCTTAACATCGTCGTTTCGGGTGGCACCTCCAGCGGTAAGACGACCTTGCTCAACGTTCTGTCCAACTATCTGCCGCCTTCCGAGCGCATCATCACTATCGAGGATGCTGCCGAATTGCAGCTTCACCAGAAGCACGTTGTCCGGCTAGAGGCGCGTCCGCCCAATGTCGAGGGCAAGGGCGCTGTTCCGCTGCGGCAACTGGTCATTAACTCCCTCCGTATGCGCCCCGATCGCATCATCGTCGGTGAGGTGCGCGGTGGCGAAGCTCTGGACATGCTCCAAGCCATGAATACCGGCCATGATGGTTCGCTGACCACGGCCCACTCCAACTCGCCTCGCGACACGCTCCACCGTGTGGAGACCATGGTCCTTATGGCGGGTATGGACCTTCCGCTGCGCGCAGTGCGCGAGCAAATCGCTTCCGCCTTTGACGTCATTGTACACCTGGCGCGGTTGGTGGATGGCTCCCGCCGCGTCGTGGCCGTGAGTGAGGTCCAAGGTATGGAAGGCGACATCATCGTCATGCAGGACATCTTTGAGTTCAAGCAGGTCGATGTCCGCGATGGTCATGTGATAGGCGAGTTCCGCTCAACCGGCGTTCGGCCCAAGTTCATGGACCGCATCGAACAGGCAGGGCTGCATATCAATCCGAGGCTGTTTGCGCGCTAGCTTGTGTGGGTCCGAGCACAGACCTGGAGGCACTGATGGCCGAATCGATGATCGGTGGCGAGCTGATGGGGACCTGGCAGCGCGAGGCTGTAGGCCCTGCCACGCTGGCGGATGTCATGTCCGATGTCGATGAGCAAGTGGCGGCTGGCGATACGGATCGGTTCCGCCCCTTGCCGTTGGGGTTCGATCCTCTGGATGACGTCCTCAACGGCGGGTTGCGCCCCGGCGAGCTGATGGTGGTTGGTGGGCCCTTTGGCGTGGGCAAGACCATCCTGGCCCTCCAGATTGCACGCAACGTGGCGGCTACCAGCGAGTCCGACGCTGCGCTCTATATCTGCTACGAACATGATCGCGTGCATCTCATGTCGCGGCTGTTGTGCCTGGAGAGCACGAGCATTACAGAGGTACAGGATCAACTCACATTACGCAAACTTGCTGACATGGCGTACAGCAGCGCTGGGCAGATGGGTTTGATCTCGCGGCTCAAGCGGTCTCGCCGCTATGAGAAGCTTCTGGACAAGGTGAGCGGCTATGCCCATCGTCTGACGCTGGCCAAGGCCAGCGGCGATCAAACTGGGCTCGAGCAAATCCGCCAATGGGCTCAACTGGTGTCCGCCTCTGGCGCGCAGCGCATCCTCGTGGTCGTCGACTATTTGCAGAAAATCCCGGTGGTGCTCGAGCACATCCCGCCTGGCATGGAGCATATCACCTACCTGGCGAACGGCCTGAAAGAAATCGCCATGATGCTAGAAGTGCGCATTCTGGCGTTAGCCGCTGCCGACCGTCGCGGATTGCAAGCCTCGCGAATGCGTTTCTACGATCTGGAAGGCACAGCCGCCATCCAGTACGAGGCCGACGTGGGTGCTGTGCTGAACAGCAAATACGACATCGTTAGCCGTGAGCACATGGTGTACAACCCCGCCCAGGCACAGGCAATGCGCAACTGGGTGGTGCTCAGTATTGAGAAGAACCGCGCCGGTGTGAACGCAGTGGATATGGAGTTCGAGCTAGACGCGGCCCATTTCTATCTGCATCCCGTGGGACAGTTTGTGCGTGAGCGCCTTATCGATAATAAGGTGATCTTGGCATAGGAGAGTGGGGCATGGCCGACGCGCTTGGCACGAGGATCGATCGCGGCGCCATGCATGGCGCTGATGCCTGGTTCCCCATGGACGACCTCAGACGGGAGCTGCGGGACGTACTTGGCAGCGACTATGCTGTGGTGACCGAGCCGCATATCCAGGGCGAGGAGCTCGATGCGTTATTGGTGGGGCCGCATGG
>CAZTMY010000130.1:0-6861 GCA_964614895.1 uncultured Anaerolineales bacterium | reverse complement strand
TCATCGCTGGTATGTACGAGGGGGAGAGCGGCCGAAGGTTGGCCGTGGCATGTGGGGGCCAACCCGCATCGGACGTCATCTTGCTGGGGGACGTAGCCATCGGGCGAGCTACAGCCCCGCCTCCTCCGTCGGCGCTAGACATGGCCTCCCAGGATGACATCTCGCTGGCTGGGATCCGCTTACTTGGGCATAGCGCCTATCCGGCTGGCTATGCACACGCCCCCGACACCCCGCTGCGCCCAGGCGACGCGCTTGAGCTTCTGCTATTCTGGCAGCGAACGGGCTCGAGGCCACCAGCAGCTAGCGCCGCGTTCGAGCTTTGCGATGGCCGGGGCAATTGCCAGGCCATCGACACCGCGATCGGGACCGATGCCTATCCCCCTGACGTATGGGTTGACCAAGAAATCGTACGACAGGTGGTGCGAGTCCAAGTCGGCGCCGAGCTTCGGCCGAGGCGGTTGCGACTCTTGCTGCAAGACGAGGGAGGCACCTGGAAACGTATCGGATGGATCTCCCTGGAAGCACCCTAGACAACCAGGCGTTCAGGATGCGAGTAGGCCAAGGCTTGCGAGTCCTCCAGGTACCCCACGACGGTGATTTCGCAGCGCTCCGCCGTGAGCACGCCCAAGCTCGAGGGCGCCGAGAAGGACACTAGAATGGGCAACTCCGCGCGAGCGGCCTTGGCTACCATCTCATAACTCAGCCGGCCAGAGCAGAGTCCAAAAGCCCACGCATCTCCTAGCCGGTGCCGCAGACACCATCCGATCGCTTTGTCCATAGCGTTATGGCGGCCCACGTCCTCGCACACGACCAGACGCTCGCCGCTGTCTCGGTAAAGCCCAAAGCCATGCACACCACCAGCCCGCTTCCGAAGCCTCTGCGCCGCGTCAAAGTCCGCACGGGCCGCAGCCAATGCCTGCCAGCCAACGCGCACATCGACCCGCACCGATGGCAACACAGAGTTGGAACAAGTCTCAGGATCCCCTGCGACGGCTCGCACCATGCGGATCCTGTCGGCAGAGCTAGCGCTGATGGCGCCGCGCGCTAGCTGAATGTCAGCCATGTCGCCAAGCCATCTTTCGCCCGCACAGCGGACAGCGTCAACTGGCTCCCCCTGGCACGAGCGCACAACCGCCACAGAAGCCACATCGTCCGCAGAAGCCACCACACCCTCGCAGACACAGAACCCTATCGACAGCTCAGCATCCATCCCCGGCGTGCGCATCACCACCGCGACAGGCTGCCCGTTGACCTGCACCAGTAAAGGGGCCTCGCGCACCAAGTTCCTTTCCTCTGGGCATAGCCCATCAGCGCTCACGCGATATGCGTGCCGGACGGCAACCTGACGGTCGGCTTCATAGGCCTGATCGTTCATCCCGTCACACCTCTGGGCTCTCACTCAAGCCCATCAGATCCAGCACCTTGTCAACTGCGGGATCAACCAGCGCCTGGGCTTGCTCGGAGAGGGCCATGCCGAAATCAAAGTCGGTCCCCAACACCGAGAGCACATACGCCTTGGGAGAGCGCTGGTATAACGCCTCACAGAGGGCGAGCACGCTTTCGGGCTTGAGAAGATGCGTCACCATGCTCGGGCGCAGCTCGCCCTCGATTCGCTCCCAATGCACATCGTCCCAGGCCATGCCGGGCACGTGCGCATCGATGAACACCACCACGTCCACCTCAGCCAGGTCCTGGGCCAACTCGGGCGCCAGTTGATGAACGCCCATAATCGTGAGGCCATCATGCACATCGTACGTCGACGTGCCCTCGACATCCTCGGCTTCCAACCCCAACCGCTCAAGCAGCCGCCGCGCGATATGGAACGCGACGCCGTCGTCACGCCGGCTCGCGTTGCCATACGGAATCAGCAAAAAGGAAGCCATATGCCTACCTCCAGTGCCAAGGATGCAGCCACCAAAGCAGCGAGGCCCCTGCACAGGCAGAGACCTCGCTGACACAAACACTAGAACCCGTGTGACGCAGCTCTAGTCACGCGCGCGTGTCGCTAGCACCTGGCCCGATTGATCTTCCACACGTACGATGAGTGGCATTTGCCCCAATGCGTGCGTGGAGCAGGAAAGGCAGGGGTCGTAACAACGAATAGCCGCCTCGACGCGGTTCAGCATGCCCTCCGTCAGGTTGCTCGGGTCCACGAACGCCTTGGCTACCATCTCGACGGACTTGTTCATGGCCCAGTTGTTGTTACCAGTAGCGACTATGAGATTCACCTTGCGGATCACGCCGTCTTCGTCAGTCCAGTAGTGATGCCATAGCGTGCCGCGCGGCGCCTCGATGCACCCCACGCCCTCGCCAGTGATATCCACACGTGTCTCACGAATGTCGTGCGAAAGGATATCAGGGTCTTCACATAGCTGCACCACCCGCTCCAGAGCATACAGGTCCTCAATGAGCCGGGCATAATGGAAGTAAAGCGAAGGCTCCACCGGGCCCTCAGCTAGCGCTTTGAACTCTTTGAGCTCTGCATCTGCCAGCGGTGTATCGATTCGCTCAGCGACGTTCAGCCGCCCCAGAGGCGCGACACGGTAGCTCCCATCGGGCCAACCAAATGCCTTGTAGTAGGGGAACTTGAGGTAGGTCCAGTCCTCCACCCGCTCAGTGATATAGTCTAGGTAATCACAGGGATCGAACTCCACAACAAGCTTGCCCGTACGATCTAGCATCCGAACCGGTCCCTCGTAGAGCTCGAGGGCACCATCGCGGTTCATGCCCAGGTAGTTCGACGGAAAGTTCGCAAACGACTGCACCGTCTCCTGATTTTCCGCCAGCCAGGCCTTGGCCACGCTGATTCCATCCTGCATGTAACCCTTGATCTCATCCGCTTGACCCAAGATCCAATCGCGGTCTGCCGCAGCCAACGGTGCAGACACACCCCCGGGCACAGCCCAATGCATATGGATGCGTCGGCCTGATAGCCGCCGGATGATCTCCTGTCCATACTTGCGGAGCTTGACGGCCTTGACTGCCAGCGCTGGATCAGCCTCGATCAGGCCCACCACGTTGCGAACGGCAGGGTCCGCATCAAATCCCAGTAAGAGATCGGGTGAAGCCAAATGGAAGAAATGCAGCGAGTGGGACTGGATGATCTGACCCATGTGCAAGAGCTCACGCAAGAGATGCGCAGGGCGCGGTGGCTCCACGCCAGCCACCCGATCCGCCGCCTTGGCGGACGCCAAGTGGTGACTCACGGGACAGATACCACAGATGCGCGGCGTGATCACCGGCATTTCATAGTACATACGGCCTTCCGAGAACTTCTCAAAGCCCCGGAACTGGTCCACATGCATAAAGGCTTGCTCGACCTTGCCGTCATCATCCACCCGGATAGTCACGCGGGCATGGCCCTCAATGCGCGTTACGGGGTCGATGGTCAGCTTTTGGCCCATCTTACAACTCCTCTGTACCGAATCCGGTGGTCATCACCGCCACCAAAGCGCTAGTCATACGTTAGCAGGTCATCGGTCAACACGGGCGTACGGCCAGCCAGAAGCTCTGTGATCGCGTACCACAATGCGTCGGCCGGTGGAGGGCAACCAGGGATATGCAGATCCACCTTGACCACTTGGTCCACCGCCTTGACCTGCGGGAACAGTTTAGCGATCTCGGGGGAACGTGGTATCTGCTGACCCTCCTCGGTGCTCTCGGTTTCTACGTAGCCACGCTGTAACACATCCTCGACGTCGAAAAAGTTGCGCATGGTACAGATGCCGCCTGTGACCGCACAGTCACCCACAGCGATGAGCAACTTGCAGCGCTCACGCATCGTGCGCGCTACGTGCTCTTGGTGATCATTGCTCACCGCCCCGGTCAGGATACCTATATCGCACCCCTCCTCAGGAGGGTGCTTGAGATCCGTAATGGGGCTAGAAAGAATCTGCACATGTTTGGTCAGCTCAATGATACGTTCATCGATATCCAAGAGAGACATGTGACAACCAGAGCACACATCGAGCCAGTCGGTACAGAGCGTAACCTTGCTCATGACGGTTCCTCGCTTCCCGCTCAGGTTTAATCCGTTCTATGCCAAGAGCGCACCCAGACGCTCGATTACCTCAACAGCTGACGGCCCATCTAGCTTCACGCCAGCCTGCACTTGGCGCTGGGCGCCATCGGCCGTCGTGATGGTGCCGCTCTTCTCCCACATTGTGGGCATCGGCAGAATAACGTCGGCCACGTCAGTCCAAGGCTCGACAAAGCTAGCTTGCACCGCGACGAATGGCGCCGCATCAAGGGCCTTCGCCACGTCGTCCGGAGGAGACACGGTCTCGCCAGCGACCAACAGATAGGCAGACGAGCCATCGGCCTGGAACGCCTCAGAAATGCCCGCAGCCGCTAGCCCCTTGGTGTTAGCGCCATCGGTGAAGCATACGCACGTTGCCGCCGGTACCGCCTCGGCCATACTTCTTGCCACTGTCGCCGCGGCTGCATCGTACACGATTACCGGCGATTCGGCGCCCGAGACGATATCTAGGACCGAAGCCCCTTCGTCCAAGCCAACCTGTTTGAAGGCCCACGGAGCCAGCCCGTTTTCGCCGTCACAGACCAGGATCAAACGGGCACCGCGATTCCGGACGCCACGCTTTACAGCAAACCCAGCAACCTGGTGATTAACGGTCAAGTCAGTGCCCACCACCACGAATAGATCGGCGTCGTCCATGGCCTCTAGGCCCGCGCTATCATCCAGCAGTACAGCATTCATCTGTCGCTTGTCGCCTGGCAGACCTTTGGCGATAGCATCGGCAGTTTCGTTCGTTACCATGCCTGACACAACCGTGCACGTCTTGCCAGCAGCATCCGAAAAAGCCTTGGCGACTTGGGCGAGAGCATCGTCCCAACTCGCCTCCACCCAATCATCGCCATCGCGGACGAGCGGCTTCAAGGCACGTTGCCGTTTCTCATGCTGAAGGTGAAAGCGACCAACCTCACACAGCAAACCATTGCTTGGAGGCGCATCCCAATCACCCTCCACACGGATCACGCGGCCATCGCGCACAATCAACTCCACGCCGCAACCCACACTGCAACCCGTGCAGGTGGACTTGACGCGGGTGATCTCGTCGGTAGCGCCCATGTAGGCGCTAGCCCGATCACCGAGCGCACCCGTGGGGCAGACCTGCAGACAAGTCCCGCAGGAAACGCAGCTCGATTCGCCAAACGGGACATCCATATCGGCAATGATCATCGTCGCCGAACCGCGCCGCTTGACGCCCAATGTCGCGTTGCCGACCAACTCATCACATGCGCGCACGCATCGCCGGCACAGGATGCAGCGATTGTGATCCATCACAAAGTACTTGCGGGACGCGTCCACCGCGAGCCGAGGGAACGCCCGATCGTACTCCCAGTGATCGAGCCCATACTCGTATGCTAGCTCTTGCAGCTCGCAGCTGCCACTCATCTGGCAGAACATGCAAAAGTGATTCCGCTCCGAGAACAGAAGCTGCAACACAAAGCGTCTCGCGTCAATGACCTTTTCCGATCGCGTGTGAACCACCATCCCATCGGACACGGGAAAAGCACACGCTGGCTGCAGCGCCCGTTGCTTCTCGATCTCCACGAGACAGATACGACAGGCGCCTATAGGTTTGATGGCTGGATGGTCGCACAAAGTAGGAACCTCGATCCCCAGGCGGCGACACGCCTCGAGAACGGTGATCCCGGCCGGGACACTGCCTGTTATCCCGTCAATAGTCACGCTGATGTCAGGCATGGCTCCTCCTCATCGTATGCGTTCTGATACACGGCACGCTGTACCACCTCACAGTCAGTCCGCACTGATCTTCTCTACTCACACCAACCTGCAGCGCCCGTGTTGATGGCTGCCAGAATTTGCCTAGCACGCCATCACTCCAGGTCGCAGCGAAGGCACCGCTTGCACTCTTCTCGACAGGCTGCTTCAGAGAAGCCAAGCTCCACCTCACGCCAGTTGGTTCGTCTCGCAACGGGGTTCTGTACAGGCATCTCGGCACGCGTCGCATCGCCATAGGCTTCCATCTCCCAAGTCACCGGCAGATCGTCATACTCCTGGAGAGCTTCAGCTTCACCGATCTCGCCACCTCGCAGATAAGCATTTACTGTCTGAGCGACTTTATTACCCTGCGCTACCGCCTCAACGACAGTCGCGGGGCCGAGGACCACGTCGCCGGCTGCAAACACGCCCGGTCGCGTGGTGGCGAGATTGCGCTCCACCTGTGCCGTCGTGTTCCGGTGAAATGCAATGCCGCAATCGCCTACGCAATCAACCTCGGTGCTTTGACCGATAGCCGCGATCACCACATCGGCCTTGATGGTGAACTCGGACCCCTCGATCGGGATGGGGCGACGCCGGGCGCTAGCATCGAACTCTCCCAGATCCTGGCGAACCAGCTCAAGCCGCTCCACGTGACCGTTACCCAAGATGGCAGTCGGATTCACCAGCGTCTGCAGGACCATACCCTCCTCCAAGGCCTCTTCAATCTCGAGGTCTGTGGCTGGCATGTCCTGGCGGGTACGGCGGTACACCAGGCTTACCTGCTCTGCGCCCAGACGAATCGCGGTGCGCGCGGCGTCAATAGCTGTGTTGCCTCCTCCGACGACCGCCACATGCTTGCCGGTCAGGTTAGGGGCTTCAGCAAGTGCCACCTGCTTTAGGAACTCGGTCCCGCCCCAGACGCCCTCTTTGTCCTCACCGGGGATGCGTAGCTTGCGGCTGGCCTGCGCACCGATAGCGAGCACCACCGCCGAGTAGCCTTGCTCCTCCATCAGGCCATCGATGGTGATATCGCGGCCCAAAGCGGTGTTGAGCTTGATATCAACGCCCGCACGCTTGATAGCTTCGATCTCCTCGTTCAGGATATCGCGCGG
>CAZTMY010000129.1:6114-6897 GCA_964614895.1 uncultured Anaerolineales bacterium | reverse complement strand
GGCGATCGCTTGGGCACGGCAGCGGGTCGGTATCCTAAGCGTGGCGGTTGCCTCACTATTGCTTATCTTCGCGGTGGGTTCCCAACTCGCCAAGCTCCCCGATAGTCGTCTTCACGTTTATGTCTTTGATGTCGGTCAAGGAGATGGCCTGTTGATCCGCACGCCTGCGGGAACTACTGTTCTGGTAGATGGGGGATCTGACCCGCTGGTTCTGGCCTCGCGGCTTCACCACGTGCTCCCAGTGTGGCACCGGAGAATTGACCTGGTCGTTGCGACGCACGCTGACGCCGACCATCTTTCCGGACTGGTTCCACTACCGAGCCGCTACACCGTGGGGGCAGTCCTGCAACCACCTGATATGGGAGATGATCCACTCGGTGTCGAGTGGGAACGACAGCTAGCTGGCGCAGGCATTGTGCCCACTATCGCCGTACGCGGGCAGTCCATCAGGCTTGATAGCGGCGTGACGCTGGACGTACTGCATCCGGGGACGGAGACCATCGCACAGGGCAAACTCAACGAGAACTCGGTGGTCCTCTTGCTTCGTATGGGCGAGTTCACCATGCTGTTCACGGGCGATATCGAGGGAGGGGCCGAGCGCGAACTGGTACAGGCTGGTCTCCTGCAGCCAGTCACCGTTCTCAAGGTGGCCCATCACGGATCGCCCTCGTCCAGTGGGGAGGCGTTCTTGTTGGCCTGTCGGCCTGATATTGCCGTGATCAGCGTTGGTGCTGAGAATCGCGTGGGGCATCCGAGCCCCGACGTGCTAACGCGGCTAGGCGC
>CAZTMY010000129.1:0-6104 GCA_964614895.1 uncultured Anaerolineales bacterium | reverse complement strand
CTCCGCACGGATGAGATGGGGACCATCGAGCTGATCAGCGATGGGGAGCGCTTGTGGGTGCGTTAGCGACGGGGCCGGCAATGTCTTGAGGAGGGGCCATGTCCACGGCTTGGAAGCATGTGGTGCCGATGCTCCAGGTGAACGACCTGAACGAGACGATAGCGTACTACTGCGAAGCGCTTGGCTTTGTGCTAGACACGGTCTGGCCCGATGCCAGCATGCCGCGTTATGCCACAGTCTCCCGGGGTGCGATTAGCTTTGCCTTCACCATTGACCTGGGCACATCGGAGGGAAACTTTATCGCCGAGAAGGGCAATGGAATCGTCTTGTATTTGCTTGTGGAGGACGTGGAGGCTGCCTATCAGGATCTATCAAGCCGAGGGGCGATCATCGTGCAGGAACTTGTCGAGTTTGCTGGACGACGCCAGTTCAGCGTAGGTGATATCAATGGCTATATGCTGGCTGTCACCGAGGCGTGAAAGGTGCTTGGACGTTCTCGTTGCGTCTTGCGGGAGATGACATCGTGTGCTAGGATTCCTGCCAGCCGTTCGCGCGAAGGGAAAGGAGCATCTAGCATGGGCCACAAGATCGAGATCCGATACTGTACATCTTGAGGGTACCTACCAAGAGCCGCCAGTCTGGCGGAAAAGATACTAAGCAGATTCCGCAACGCTTTGGAGCAGGTCGCGTTGGTGCCATCGTCGGGGGGTGCCTTTGAGGTGCTGATCGATGGCGGGCATCTTTATTCCAAGCTCGAGACGGGACGCTTCCCCACCGAGAGGCAGATACTCAAGGATCTCGAGACGACCATCTAGTCTGGAGCGTTTGGTCATAGAAGCCAAGGGGGACGCCAGCAAGGGTGCTGGATGTCCCCCGCGGTGACTAGGGAGACGAGGATAGGTTGGCGTTGCTGTTACGCGATGGTAGGTTTGCTAGATGCGAAACGAGCAAGCGGCGGCACATGGGAGAGTGGTATGGGCAAGAGCGTGCCTTTTGTGCTCATCGGTTTGGGCAATATCGGTAGGAATCTGTTGGACATCCTCATTCATCGGAGCGAGGCCATACGTGATCGGTATGGCTTGACGTTTCGGCTCGTCGGCGCGGCCGACTCCTCGGGCGCTCTCACCGACGCTACCGGCATCGACATGGCAGTGCTTCGCGATCTGAAGGCTGCGGGTGGGGGTATCTCAGCAATGCCGGGGGCGCAAGCGGGGCTACACGCGCGTGAGCTTGTGAAGGCCGTGCAGGCCGAGCTCCTTGTTGATGCCTCGCCGACCAACCTGACCGATGGCGAGCCGGGCATGACATGTACGCGGCTAGCGCTCGAGCAGGGATGGCATGTCGTGGCGGCCAACAAGGGGGCTTTGGTGCTCGCCTACCAGGAGCTCACGAGATTCGCGGCTGATCGTGGCAGGAGCTTGCTCTTCAGTGGCACTGTCGCGGGCGGGCTACCTACCGTGAACATCGGGGTTCGCGATCTGGCGGGATCAGGGGTGCTCAAGGTGGAGGGCATCTTTAACGGGACGACCAACTATATCCTGACGCGCATGTTGGAGGGACAGATCCCTTACCGGGAGGCTCTACGTGGCGCTCAGGAGGCTGGCATCGCGGAGGCCGACCCCACGTTGGACGTGGATGGGTATGACGCTGCCAGCAAGTTGGTGATCATCGCCAACAGTGTGCTCGGCCGTCCGACCACCCTCGCTGATGTAGAGATCGAGGGTATCCGGCAGATCGGGCTGGAGCGGCTCACGCGGGCTCGCGAGGATGGGCGCGTCATCAAGCCGTTGGCCGTCGCTGAGCTCAAAGGTGATGACTATGCGTTGCGCGTGGCGCCCGTAGCTCTGCCGGAACGGCATCCACTGGCCAGGACGGGCATGTGGGATATGGCAGTGGTCTATACGACGGACTATATGGGAGTCATTAGCGCGGTCATCGAGGAGAAGGGCCCAGTGCCGACATCCGCAGCTGTGCTGCGCGATATGATCCACGCCTGTGCCTAGAGGCGTGCGCGCTAGGCGGCAGGTTCGTCCCATATGCGGATGGCGATGTCATAGATAGCGGCTACGATCAGACCCCACGAGAGCAGGAAGAGCATCAAGAGCCCGGCAAAGGCCCACGGATTCTCCGATATCTGTAGGAATAGCCTAAGCAGTGTGACGTACATGCGCGTCCCCTCTGATGGCCAATCGCTCCTAGAGGAGTATAGCGTGTCGGACTGTATTGGCCAACCGACTGTTGTGGGTGTCTAGGGAGCTCACTGATGGTGCCCGTGGGAGATGGTCTCTCCAGTCCGGAAGCGCTACGCCCAGAACTTCTGGCGTAGCGCGATAGGACGCTCTCCGAGGACTGCCCGGCATCAGGGATTAGACCACGAATGCGATCCTGAGCATGGTGTATGGGGAGTCTATCCTCGCTTTAGGACGCCAACGCTGCACGCGTGCCCAGGGGGCTACTGCCCGCAGAGACGCCCGCTAGGCTCAATCAGGCTTTCATGGAACTAGGAGCCCTCGTATGCATGTTTCCTATCCTTGAGTGCGAGGCGTGCCCCTGGCGGGGAGCATGTCGCGTGCTTGGACACGATGCGGTCCGGGAATGACCCGTCCGAGGTGCGCAGCGAGAGGTGCCCGTCAAGCATCCGGCCGCCGCTTGTCTATGGACATAGGATGCGGTGTGCTCTTGGGTTATCGGGAGCCTCCCGGGCTTGACGATCAAGGCTTTGGCCCCGGCTCGCGAGCACGGCGTCTTGCCGGCCCGGGCGGCTCCTGCGGTATGCTCAGCTCTGATCGTTTTTCTGCCCAGGGATGCCCGGCTCGGTCATGCGTCGCGGGTCGAGGATGGCATCCAACTCCTCGGACGTTAGGTAGCCTTGCTCTAACGTGACCTGCCGCAGAGATACTCCTCGTCTCAAGGCTTCTTGTGCTACCTTGGCAGCCGCCGCGTAGCCAATATAAGCATTGAGCGCCGTAGCTAGCCCCATGCTACCCTCACAGTACCAACGGCAACGCTCTCTGTCCGCCGTGATGCCTCGCACACAACGGTCGGTGAATGCCACGATGCCACCTTTGAGGATCTCGCATGACTGGATCAGGTTGTAGGCCAGGATGGGAATCATGACGTTGAGTTCCAACTGGCCCGCTTGGCCGGAAAGGGCAACGGCCTGGTCGTTGCCCATAACATGGTAGCAGACCATGTTCAGCATTTCGGCCATCACCGGGTTTACCTTGCCTGGCATGATAGAGGAACCAGGCTGCACGGCGGGAAGCCGAATCTCAGCCAGGCCAGTGGTGGGCCCCGAAGATAGGAGCCGCAGGTCGTTGGCGATGCGGGTGAGCGTCACGGCCAGCGTTCGCA
The DNA here is from genome assembly GCA_964614895.1 of uncultured Anaerolineales bacterium. Classification (GTDB taxonomy): domain Bacteria; phylum Chloroflexota; class Anaerolineae; order UBA1429; family UBA1429; genus DAIRUQ01. The sequence goes on along the minus strand of CAZTMY010000129.1, from coordinate 2,750 downwards.
GCGCCGCGGAAAGTTGGACTAGATCGGCGGTGTTCTGCATCGCCTCGAATAGGTTGCCCGCGCTGACGAACTGCTGGCCGGTGAGCTCTGACAACTTTTCGACCATGGCCTCGTGGTAGGCGGGATGCGTGTTCATGCCGGTGCCCGCCGCGGTGCCGCCAATTCCTAGGCGTCGCACGCCCTCAACGGCCTGAGCGATACGCTCGCCATCGCGACGCACCGCTAGAGCATAGCCGCTGAACTCCTGTCCCAGACGGATGGGCACGGCGTCCTGCAAGTGCGTGCGTGCCGACTTTAGGATGTCATCAAAGGCTATGGCCTTGTCCTCGAGGGCTTGGGCTAGGTCATCCACCGCACTCTGTAGCCCGACGCACTCGCGCACGCAGCAGATACGCGTGACCGCAGGGATCACGTCGTTCGTTGATTGCCCCATGTTCACATGGTCATTGGGATGTACGGGCTGGTAGATGCCACGCTCGCCACCCAGAGCCACGTTGGCCAGGTTGGCGATCACTTCGTTGGCATTCATGTTGTGCGATGTGCCAGCTCCGGCCTGGAATGGGTCCACCACGAACTGATCCAGGTACTCGCCCGCGACGATGCGCTTGGCAGCCGTCACGATGGGGTTGCCAAGGCGTGGGCCCAGCAAGCCGAGTGCCATGTTCACCTCGGCGGCTGCTTGCTTCACTAGGGCGGTGCAGATGATAAACTCGCGATGTTGCTGGAGCCCGCTCACCCGAAAGTTGGCAATGGCGCGCTCCGTCTGGGCGCCCCACCAGGCCTCTGCCGGCACCTCGACATCTCCCAACGAATCCGTCTCGATGCGCACAGCCGATTCTCTTGAACTCAGTATGTCGGTCTTCACGAGCCCTCCCGATCAACCTGCAGCTGCTGCAACGCCATTAGATACCCTCGAGCGCGCTCCGCCTTGGGGAACCTATTCACCAGCGCCCAGAAGGCAGGTGAGTGGTTCGGTTCCGCGAGATGCGCCAGCTCGTGCAGCACCACATAGTCTAGCACAAATCGTGGAGCGCCGCGGAGCCGATCAGATATGCGGATGGTGCCCAAGTCGGGCGTGCAGCTACCGAAGCGCTTTCTCTGGTTTGCCACAAAGCGGATGCTTTCCCACGAGAATCTGCCGCCCAAGTAGCGCTCGTTGAGTAGGCGAGCCCGCTCTTCCAGGTACGCATCACCCTCATGCGCCTGCATTGAGGCAATGTGCCGCTCCGTACGGGCGATGAGCGTGTCTGCTGCCTCGAGGATTTGCGACTTGGTGGTGTGCGCGGGGGCACGGATCTCCAGCGTGTCTTCGTCGATGAGCTTGGAGCTGATCGTCTTTCTCCGCTTGGCACTGCGAATGATCCGGAGGTTCCAGCGTCCGCGCTTGATCAGGTGCTGGTCGCTGGTATCTTGGCGGGGCACGTGTCCTCCCGTCTCGGGATCCTGTGGGGTGATATGCCAAGCGCCCCAGGTGCGGCCGCACTTGGGGCGCTGTATGCCGAGGGAGGGATTTGAACCCTCATGGATCTAGTATCCACCGCGCCCTGAACGCGGCGCGTCTGCCGGTTCCGCCACCTCGGCCGGACGCCCCGAACTATACCACTGTCCGCGGACAGTGTCAACAGAGCCGCATTCGAAGGCGCGCTGTCGCGGAGGCCATGCCTAGTCACGCTGACGCCTATCCAGAAGGCGTTGCATTAGCGAACTCTCCTCGGGCTCCTGCTCGTCGTTCTCAAAGAGGGAAGCGGGTGCGCTCTGTGGAAAGATCACAGCTATGGCCCGATGTGCGACGGAGATGTGTGCCGGTGTGGCGCCTGCTGGGTCGCCATCGAGGTGCAAGGGTAGGGGGTGCTCACTATGGATATCGATCTGTTGCGCTCGATGGTACTCGATCTTGGGGTCCTTGGCGTGAAGGTTGACCAGCACAGAAGCCGCGTGACGGAGTGCGTCCAGCATGCTGCCACCCTTGAACAGGAAAACGTCCAGGACGCCATCGTCGAGCCGGGCCTGGGGTGCAACCCGAAAGGCGCGACCGTAGAGCTGCGCGTTGCAGACGAGCGCAAAGATGATGCGTTGCCGCATGGCCTTCCCGTCAAGCACCACGGTCGTACGTGTGCCGCGCAAGCTCGCCCCAACGACAAAGGCGGCTACGAGATCGGCGAGGTTGCCAACACTTTTGCGCAAGGTACGACGGCGTTCCACCTCTTGGACTACCTGCGCATCGAACCCGATCCCGCTCCAGAGCATAAAGTAGCGATCGCCGGATTGGCCCATGTCCACTTGGCGGGTCTGGCCCTCGACTAGTACGCGAGCCGCTTCGAGCACGGCGTTCTTGTTTCGCACCGACCAGGTAGGGATGCCCACCATGTGTGCCCAGACGTTGCCCGTGCCCATGGGTATCAGACCGAGCTTGCAGTCGGTGTGCGCTAGGCCAGAGGCGACCTCGCCGAGTGTGCCGTCACCCCCCATAGCGATGGCGACATCCATGTTGGCTGAGGCTGCTTCGCGAGCGTAGGTGATGCCGTCACCGCGGCCCAGCGTGCGGCGGATGGCCACGTCCCACCCATGGTCGCCCAGGTAGCGGGCGACGGTCTCCACCAAGCCTTCGGTATAATGCATACCAGCGGCTGGATTGACAATCAATTGGGCTCTCATGGATCGACTATAGCCTCGCGATGAATGTTTGTCCAGACTACGTGCTCTTTCATCTAAAATGTCACTGGGGTCTCTCAAATGAAAACGTCACCGAG
>CAZTMY010000128.1:0-6909 GCA_964614895.1 uncultured Anaerolineales bacterium | reverse complement strand
AGAGGCCGACAGTACCTATGGCAAGGTGCGCCCGAGGGATGCGAAAGGTTCTTTCGCCGACACGGCTACACCGACACGGAGACCAGTGTCGACATGACACTGGATCTGGCACAGTACGCTCATCCCTCGTGGGTAGATGCGAGATTGCCTCCGCAAGTCTGCATACGACGTGCCCGCCGCGAGGACGCCGGCAACCTGCCGCCGGTTTTCCACGATGAGGACCTGGCCAGTTGGCTCGGGGTCTATATGAGGACCATGGCGTCCGGGCAATACGATAGCATCCTCCTGGCAGCTACAGAGAACGGGATCGTTGGGCTCGTCCTGCTTCTAACAGAGGGCTTGACGTGGAAAGCGTGCTTCCCCGGCAGAACGGGCGGCTTGGCCTGCCTAGGCGTGAGGCAAGCTTACCGAAACCAAGGCATCGGCCGAGCGCTAGCAGCCGCGGCGACCCGCCAGCTCAAACGCCAGGGCATGGACACGTCCTACGTGGGATGGACCTGGCTTGAGAATTGGTACGGAGCTCTGGGCTATCGCGTATGGCGACGTTTCCACATGATGTCAAAGCGGTTAGGTTGACCAGCGAGCCGTCACCGGAAAAAGCGCCTCCTCAGCAGCACCATCGCTCGTTCCGAACTGCTAGGCACATCGTCCCACGTTTGGCGTCTCGAGACCAGTGTGCTATAATCGCGTGTGGATGATATGCTGCGTGATAAGGATGAACCACATGGCTTTGACCAAGCGCGAAAAAAGCAGCGTTATGAGTGATTTCCATCGACACGAGACCGATACCGGCTCGCCGGAGGTCCAGATTGCTTTACTGACCAAGCGAATCAACCGACTAACCGAGCACTTGAAAGAGCACAAGGGCGACGAGCACTCGCGCCGTGGGTTGATAAAGATGGTTGGCCAACGCAGGCGGCATCTGGACTATTTACGCCGAGAGAACGAGGAGCGGTATCGAGAGATCGTAAGCCGCCTCGGGCTCCGCCGTTAGCGATTAATTGATGGTCCCCAGCGACATGGTTGGGTACTGATAGGTGGAAGTCGTTTCCACCTATTCTTTTTTGGAAGCGAGCCTTCTGCTCGCATAGCGCTTAGGAGGCGGCGGCCGAGTTGCGCAGGAATTGGGGCATGCGTCTCAGACGCCATGCGACCTATGCCCCAGTCCCTGACGACTCGCCCGCCACCCTCCGAGCGGACCCTAGGAGGGTGTAACATGTACGATCCGAGACAATTCACGGCCAAGCTTGGCGACGAGGAGATCGTCGTCGAATCGGGACGACTAGCGTTTCAGGCAGGCGGGGCGGTGACCGTACGCCATGGCGAATCCATGGTCTTGGTGACCGCTACCGCTTCGAAAGAGCCCCGCGAGGGCGTGGACTTTTTCCCTTTGACGGTTGACGTCGAAGAGCGCCGCGCCTCCGCAGGCAAAATCCCAGGCGGGTTCTACAAGCGCGAGGGCCGGCCATCCACCGAAGCAATTCTTCTCTGCCGGCTCATTGACCGTCCCCTGCGGCCCCTGTTCCCGGACGGCTATCACAATGACGTCCAGATCGTCGTGACGCCGCTCTCGGCGGATACTGAGCATCATCTGGATATCATCTCCATGATTGGCGCGTCGGCGGCGCTGTCTATATCAGACATCCCGTTCCAGGGACCCATTGGCGCAGTGCGCGTAGGCTACCTCGACGGTGAGTATCTCATCCAGCCAAATGTCTCCCAAGTCGCCAAGAGCAAGCTTGACTTGGTTCTTGCCGGTACGGAGGACTCGGTGCTAATGATCGAGGTCGGCGCCGACGAGGTGTCGGAGGACGTGATGCTCGAGGCTATGCGCCGAGGGCATGCCGCAATCCAAGAAGTGATCGCCATGCAGAAGCGCATGGCGGCCAGCGTCGGTAAGGCCAAACGTGAGGGCGTGCGCTCGGTGATCGATCCAGAGCTGGTAGCCCGTGTGGACGAGTTGGCCCGCGAGCGAATAGAGGCATTGGTCGCAGCCAGCATGGAACGGAGCGAGCGCCGCAAGGCTGAAGACCAGCTCGTGGACCAAGTCCTCTCGGAGCTTGACGAGACAGTTGACAGAGACGCCGCCAAAGAAGCCTACGAGGCGGTCTTCAAAAAGGTCATGCGGCGTCACATCCTGGATACGGGCATCCGCGTGGATGGTCGTGACCTAGACACCATCCGTGACCTACACGTCGAAGTTGGCTTGTTGCCAAGAACCCACGGCTCGGGCCTCTTTAGCCGCGGCGAGACCCAGGTACTGACCACCGTCACGCTCGGTACGGCATCCGACGAGCAGGAGGTCGAGTATCTGGTAGGGGGGAAAGGCGCCCGCCGTTACATCCATCACTACAACTTTCCGCCGTATAGCACCGGCGAAACATACCCTATCCGCGGGCCACGCCGTCGCTCGATCGGGCACGGTGCGCTGGCAGAGCGCGCTCTCGAGTGCATGATCCCACCGGAAGAGGATTTCCCCTACACCATCCGTGCTGTATCGGAAGTGCTCTCCTCCAATGGCTCGACGTCCATGGCCAGCACGTGCGCCTCGACCCTCGCGCTGATGGACGCGGGCGTGCCCATCAAGCGACCGGTAGCTGGCATCGCGATGGGCGTCATCACCGAGGGCAATGAGTGGGCCGTAATGACCGACATCCAGGGCCTCGAGGATCACCTGGGGGACATGGACTTTAAGGTCACCGGCACGGCTCAAGGCATCACCGCTATCCAACTGGACGTCAAGATCGGCGGCCTGCGGTGGGAGATCATTGAAGAGACGTTAGAGCGCGCCCGCCAGGCACGCCTGCAGATCCTCGACGCAATGTTGGCGGTGATCCCAGAGCCGAGACGCGAGATCTCGCCCTATGCGCCGCAGATCCACACGCTTCATATCCCTGTGGACAAGATCGGTGCCCTCATCGGTCCAGGTGGCAAAAACATCCGGGGCATCATCGACGATACTGGTGTTACCATCGACGTAGACGACGACGGCACTGTCCGAGTGGGAGCGTCAGACGCCTCTAGCGCGCGCGAGGCCATCGATCGCATCGAAGCCTTGACCGCCGAGGTAAAGGTCGGCCACATCTACACAGGCAAGGTCGTCCGCACGACCGACTATGGCGCCTTTATCGAAATCCTGCCCGGGCAGGACGGGTTGTGCCATATCTCGCAACTCGCAGACTATCGTGTTAACAAGGTTGAGGATATCGCCGAGGTCGGCGACGAGCTGACCGTCATGGTCGTCGATATCGACGGGCAAGGGCGTATCCGCTTGTCACGGAAAGCAGTCCTCCAAGGTTGGACCGCCGAGGAAGCCCGCGAGAACGACCGTCCGCCTTCGCGGAGCTCTGATAATCGCCGGGGTCGATCCCACAACAGACGCTAGGTAGTGATCACAGCAAGGCACGGGCTCTCGCGATGAGAGCCCGTGCGCCTAGGTAGCTAGTCTCATGGAACATACAACGCAGCCGCGCGCCACATCCCAATCCAGTTCCTGGTTACGCGAGTTCGTCCAGGCGCTGCTACCGGCGCTTCTGATCGTGCTCGTGATCAACGCCTTTATCGCGCAAGCCACGCGCGTTGATGGGCTCAGCATGATGCCCAATCTTCGGGACAATGATCGACTGATCATCGAAAAGATCTCGTATCGCCTGCATCCGCCCGAGCGGAGCGATATCGTCGTGCTGAACCCTCCTAGCCATACGGGCATTCCCCTCATCAAGCGCGTTATTGGGCTTCCGGGCGAAGTCATTGCCATCGAGCAAGGACACGTGCTGATCAACAATGAGATCCTGTCTGAACCCTACCTCACCCAACCCACACCTGGCACATACGCCCCGCATCTCATACCTGAGGGGCGTGTGTTCGTAATGGGCGATAATCGCTCGGCTAGCAATGACTCACGGGCCTTTGGCCCAGTTGCTTACGAGCATATCGTCGGCAAGGCATGGTTCCGGTACTGGCCTCTGGACGAGATCGGCCTAGTGAAGCATTAGCAATGCAGCATCGCGCGCGTTGGCACCCTTGAATCCACGCTGGTCCGCACTATAATGGGCTCCGCATGCGACCCTTCGTAACATAGGGAAGAACGTCGGGGAGCCATGGTCGATACTAAACAGCCTCAGACGCGCCAAACACAGATCCACCAGCGCCTCTTGCAGATCTCTCGCGAGCTTGTAGGCGCACAGGACTTGGAACAGCTCCTCCAGACAATGGTAGATGCTGCCCTGGAGATCGTCCCAGCCGCCGACCGGTGCGTCATACATCTCCTCGACGATGATGGTAAACGTCTCATCCCGCGCGTCTGCGCGCCGTGGTCTCCGGTAACATTGAGCACTAGGGGCTTCTCGTGTGATGTCGGCGTGGCGGGCCGCACTCTCCGGGAACGACGCACCATTTGCGTGAACGACACTACCCACTCGCCTGACTATGCACCGCTTCGCTCGCGCAGCGACCTGCGCTCGCTACTCGTGTCACCGCTCTATGTGGGCCAGGCTTCACTGGGAACGCTCAGCATCAGCAGCGCGAACAAGTATGCCTTTGACGACCAGGACGCTGAGCACATACGGACGTTGGCTGCACAAGCATCCGTTGCCATCCGTCAGGCAAACCTGCTCCATGATGCCATCGCCGAGCGCCAGCGAAGCGAGTCCATCATCGAGAGCATGGCAGATGGGCTCTTTATTCTCGACGCCCACGGACGCGTGATTCGCACGAACCCTGCCCTGTGTGAGCTGCTTGACCTAGACCAGCAGTGGCAAGAAGCGAGATATGCGGAGAATGCTTTGCCTCGCGCGTTGGCAATATTGCTGGATCCCAGTGGCGCCTGCATCATGGGTCCCTATTGCGCCATTGTGCCCCTGAGCAATGGTCGCGAGCTGGCCGTCGAAGTGCGTCCCACCGCCCTAGCCGATCCGCGTCTCGCTGAGGTGCGCGTCGTTCACGACATAACGCGCGAACGCTCCGATGCAGAGGCCCGCGCCGCATTCATCTCACAGATTTCGCACGAGTTGCGTGCCCCCTTGCAGCACATCCTGGGATTCGCCAGCATTATCAGCGACATAGCAGACCTAGCCGAGGAAGACTTGCGCCGGTTCTTTGGGCATATCAAGGATGAGGTCGATCAGCTCACGCGCCTGGTGGACGACTTGGTCGAGCTATCCCGCATCGATACAGGACACTTTCGCATCCATCCCGAGGACGTGGAACTCGGCAGTCTTGTGCGCGAGGCCATCGCCCGCCTCCAGCCGCGAGCGACCCTGAAGATGCTATCACTTGCGTATGAGGGGCCAAGCAAGCCCGTCTGGACACACACCGATCCTGGTCGTCTGACACAGGTCATTGTGAACCTAACGGGCAATGCCATCAAGTTCACTCCGCCCCAAGGCCACATCACAGTGGCTGTGAGCGTCCACGGGCACCAGGCGCAAGTTGACGTGCGAGACAGTGGACCAGGCATCTCTCCCGAAGAGGTGGATCGGGTCTTTGATCGGTTCTACCAAGGCAGCATCAACTCGCGACAACGCCACGCAGGGATGGGGCTAGGCTTATACATAAGCCGGGAGATTATCCGAGCCCTTGGGGGCCGCATTTGGGTCACTAGCCAGGAGGGACAGGGCACGACGTTCTCGTTCCAGCTTCCGCTGGCCGCAGAGGCTATAAAGGGAGGTGCGCCAGTATGAGCGCTACGGTTCTGATCATCGACGACGACCCGGTTTTCGTGGAGATGCTCAGCTTTGTGCTAGACCACGGCGGCTTTCGCGCCATGGCGGCCTACAACGGCGCCGAAGGCATCAAGATGCTGACGTCCGAACCGGTTGACATCGTCATCTTGGATGTGATGCTACCGGACATGGATGGTTTCGAAACGTGTCGACGGATCCGAAACACCCCGAGCGTCAGTGACGTTCCCATCCTTATGCTCAGCGCCCGCACCCAGGTGGTGGACAAGCTGAGCGGGTTCGAATCCGGGGCCGATGACTATGTGGCCAAGCCAGCAGACCCCAAGGAGGTCATGGCGCGTCTCAAGGCGTTGCTGGCACGCGCCAGACGTGCACCCCCACCCACAAGCCGCATCCTGACCTTCGTGGGCGCCAAGGGCGGCGTGGGCACCACCACCACCGCTCTGAACGTGGCCACCGCTCTATGCAACGGAGAACACAAGGTGCTCTACCTCGAGCTACAGGGCTATGGCGCCTCGGCACCATGGCTGCTGTCTCTTGAACCGTCTCCCAGTCTGCAGGAGCTCATGGCTCCAGAGGGCTTCCGCTTGACCATGACATCGCTCCAGAACTGCATCGTAGAAACCGACACCGGCTTGCACTATCTCCCAGGATACCCGAACGGCGTCGCGTTCGACGCCATGCGTCCGGGGAGCCTAGGTGATGCGCTCACGCTGCTCCAGCAGGGATACGACATCATCGTAGTGGACGTAGGGATCGCAAGTCTATCACACGTATCCGAGGTGCTGGGCCAATCCACCGCCGTCTTGCCTGTAGCCGAGCATGATTCCCTTGCCGAGTGGCATTTACGGACGCTATTGGCCTGGTTGGGTGGTAGCACCCATCGAGCTCGCGTGCCAGGCATCATCTTGGTTCAACGCTATGTAGGCGCCTCACAAAAGGCCGCCACTCAGATCGCCAGCGATGTAGGCAAGGGCATCCTACAGGTGGTACCCTCTGCAGCCGCCCTACTCTACCACACCCACAGCAGGCAGGAACTGATCGTCACAGCGGACCCAGAAGCTGAAGTGTCGCAGAGCTACTTTGCGTTGGCGGAGCGTCTCCTAGCAGATCCCATTGAAGCGCCGCCCTCACTGCGACCGTAGCCTCCCGCCAAACAAAAACCGGCGGGGCCATCCCGCCGGTTCCTCTCGCCCCTGCCGCCCGATGAATGTCTCACTCCTCCGTA
>CAZTMY010000127.1:0-6940 GCA_964614895.1 uncultured Anaerolineales bacterium | reverse complement strand
CGCTCCCTTGGCATTGCCAACTACTTTGGTGCCCTCGTCTCAGGCGCGTTTCTACCGCACAGCAAGCCCGATCCTGCTATCTTTATCCAGTCAGCCGGAGCGCTGGGTGTGCCCCCTTCGCGCTGCCTCGTAATCGAAGACGGCACCGTCGGCGTGGAGGCCGCCCGACGCGCCGGCATGGTCTGCCTGGCCGTCACCACCACACAGCCCCGGGAGCGCCTGGGGAAAGCTGATCGCGTCGTCGATAGCTTGCGCGAGATCTCGCCTCAGGAGCTGTTCGCGTTGGTGGAACGGGCATAGTCCCGCTCCGCCACTAGCTCCTGGCTTGCTCGACCCACGCCAAGCACTGACGCGTGTGGGCAGCCAAGCCTTCCCAGTCGCGAGCCACTACTAGGTCCTTGCGCACCAGGGCCGAGCCCATCCCGACGCAAGCAACCCCGGCATCGAACCACGCCTTGAGGTCCTCGTACGATGCCCGGACGCCGCCCGTTGGCATCAGCTTGGACCAAGGCGTGGGCGCCTTGACGGCCTTGATGAAAGCGGGGCCTCCCAACTGACTGGCCGGAAACACCTTGCAGATCTCGGCGCCCAGCTCCTCTGCCTGCGAGATCTCGCTGGCAGAGCCACAACCGGGTATGTAGGGTACCTTGCGACGGTTGCATAGCTTGGCGACCTCGGGATTGAGCACCGAGCCAACGATGAACTCCGCGCCCAGGTTGATGTACAGGCCCGCTGTAGGCACGTCGAGCACTGACCCAACTCCCAGGATGACCTCGGGCAGCTCCTTAGCCACGTAAGGCGCCAGCTCGCGGAACACCTCAAAGGCGCGATCACCGCGATTCGTGAACTCGACCAGCCGCGAGCCGCCATCGGCCAACGCCTTGATGACCTCCTTGGCGGTAACCACATCCCCATGGTAAAACAGCGGCACCAGCCCCTGTTCCTCCATGGTCATCCACGTCTGCAAACGCGAGTAGCGTGCCATCGCACTCCTTCCCCCCAGAACGCAACCAGCCTAGCGTGACACTCGGCCAGACCGGTCGCCACCCATGAGCTTCTCGACTTCGTCCACGGTCACGAGATTCACGTCGCCGTACACGGTGTGCTTCAGGCAAGAGGCCGCGACGGCGAACTCGAGCGCGCCCTGCAAGTTTTCCTTGCCATAGGTGAGTAGACCGTAGATCAAACCGCCCATGAACGAGTCGCCACCGCCTACCCGATCAACGATGTGCGTGATATCATAGGTTGGCGCGGTATACACGTTGCCACCTTGCCACAGGATGCCGGACCAGGTGTTGTGGCTGGCCGAGAGCGAGCCGCGCAAGGTGATCGCCACCGTCGTCAGGTTGGGGAACTTGTGCACGAGTTGCTCACATACCGAACGGTACCGCTCGGCATCCACCTCGCCGGCCGTCACGTCCACGCCCTGGGCACGGATGCCAAATACCTTGTCGGCATCCTCTTCGTTGCCAATAGCTATGTCACAATAGGGCACTAGCTCGGCCATCACCTCACCCGGCGTGCGCCCCCATTTCCACAGCTTCTTGCGGTAGTTCAGGTCGCATGAGACCGTCAAGCCCATATCTTTGGCGACCTGCACGGCCTCCAAGCAGACAGCCGCCGCGCCCTTGGAGATAGCGGGCGTGATCCCGGTCCAGTGGAACCACCGTGCTCCCTCAAAAACGGCGTGCCAGTCCACCATGCCCGGCTCGATAGTCGCAAGGGCAGAGCCCGCGCGGTCATAGACCACCTGGCTCCCTCGCGCCACGGCACCTACCTCGAGAAAGTAGATGCCGAGCCTATCGCCGCCGCGCACGATATGGTCCACGCCCACGCCGTGTTCTCTTAGGAAACGCAGACAAGCCTCTCCCAAGGGATTGTTCGGGAGTCGCGTCACATAATCAACGTCGATGCCATAGTTGGCCAGCGACACGGCGACGTTCGCCTCGCCCCCGCCGTACACCACATTGAAGGATCGCGCTTGCGAGAATCGCAGGTGCCCAGGTGGCGCCAGTCGCATCATGATTTCGCCAAAGGTCACCACTCGGTCGCCCATGTTATCGCCCTCCTATCATCCCAGGCCCTCGCATCTACTGCAAATCGAGCCTACTGCACCGAGCCAGCCCCGTCAAGCACATACTTTTCCGGCCTTAAGGCAACACCTCGATATCGCCATAGACCGCGCGTCCGTCGGCGAGCGTCTCGCCATCCGCGCCCGTTACTTGCAAGCGCGTCATCGTCTCGCGAAGGTACATCCCCACGGACAGCTCATAGGTGCCTGGCGTCAGATCCTCAGGCAAGGCGATCTGATAGCTGTCAACCAACCGCTCGTTGGCTCGCCACGTTGTAGTGGGGCGATGCCCCACCAGCGGCAAGCCGTCACTTTGCGCCACCAGCTCACCCTTGCTGGTGAGCAGATGGCAGAAGACGGTGTAGCTCTCCGGAACCGCACCGTCGGATGACCACACGGGCACCACGACCAACGTCTCGCCCGCGTGCAGTCTATCCGCGCTCACACGGATCCGCTCCAGCGTGATATGCTCGCCTAGCTTTGCGTCAACCACTCGCTCGGGGCCACCAGCCGCCGGCTCCTCCGGCGGTTCTCCATACACCCACACATAAGGCACGCCATCGAAGGAGATGGTTAGCAGTGGCTCGGTGAGCCGATCACGCTCCCAGGCTTCGCCCCACTCCTCATAGTCCAGCTCGCGCATGACCTGGTTGACATAGTACACGCGATAGTTGATCCAAGGCCGCAGCTCCCAGCTCGTGTAACCAGCAAAGCCTCGCTGAAACACCATGCCGCTGCGCAGATGCACCCATGCGCTGGCACGCTCCGGGAAGGGCATCTGGTTGAGGAGGTCAGCCGCTAGATCGAGCCCCTCGCCCTGATCCTGCAAGGGCAAGACGCGCTGTGCCACGCGAGAGCCGCCCAGAAGCAGGTTGTGATGGGTACCGTAATAGGGGTGTCGAGGCAACACGATGACCGCTTGCGCCAACAAGGGCACAGCTATCGCTGCAAGGCCAGCCACACGCCCGTGCTTGGCGGCTGCATCGGCAAGCCAACCCACGCCGTATGCCGCCAGCACGGCAATAGCAGGAAACACGGGAAGGACATAGGGGGTCTGTTTCCATGCGCTGAAGCTCATCTGAGCGCCAAAGGCGAGCACATAGACGATCAGCAGCATTACGTCGAGTTGACGCCGCCCGCGTTGACCCACGAACGCACTGACCACACCCGCGAGTGCTAACGGAAGGGTCACTATGGTCGTCTTGAAGCCGATGGTGGCTACGTAAAAGAGCGGACCTGGATCGCGAAGCGCGCTCACTCCCATAAAGTAGATGGGGTTCGAGTGCTCCTCCTCCACGTGAAAGAGCATGCCCTGCGCCATGCGCCGTAGCACCGCAACGGGCTCGACCCACATGGCCGGCCAGCATGCTACGAAGGTGATGGCAGCAACCGCTCCCCAGGCCACCATGCCCCAGAGGACTGACCCCATCGCCTGCCATCTCGTCCGACCCTTACCGCTGGTAGCCTCACCAGCGAACACGGTCGCCACGCCGCTCAGACCGATGAATGGCACCAAGAATAGCGACGGGCTCTTGGTCAAAAAAGCTAGCCCTGCCACTATCCCGCTGGCCACCAGATCGCGTCGCTTCCCCAATCTAAGCCACTCCCAGAAAAGGAGCACGCTGAGAAGCATCAAGCTGGCCACCATCGCATCGGGATGGATCACCTTGCTGTTCGAAAGATGGAAGGGATCCAGCGCCAACAGGATCGTGCCCGCCAGGGCGACGGTTGTGCCAGCACGCCTTCGCAGCAATGGGTACGTCAGAGCAATAGCCGCAGAGATCGTCAGAGCCAGTGGCAAGACGCCTACGGCCACGGCCCGGTCCAACGTGCCGGGTTTGACTGGTTCGATGCCCAGCATCTGGTTCGCCGTCAGATCCCCATTCGCGTGCGCGAACCACTTGAGGGCAAAGCCGGAAAGCCACATGGTCGTAACGCCGGGATGGTAGCGGCGATAGGTGTCGGCCCAGTCGCGCCTCAGCACCGCGTCTGCAAAGTGAAAGCCTCGGTCTGACCACACGATGGGCCGCGAGATCGGCGCGTGAGCCCGTGGGACCAGAGCCAAAGCGAACAACGCCAGCGGTATCAACCATCGATGCACCCAGCCGCGTGACCACACTGCCCTGTGTCCGTTTCGGTTCCGCGATGGAGATTCGATCATGGGACCTCCCATGAATCCGTCAACACAAGACGTCCATCCGGATTGGCAGGCCCACCGCTCACCTGGAGTGGTAGACGCGCACCCGTGACGCCATCGTACACGCCTATGAGCACGCCATAGGTACCCGCCTGGACGCCTTGCAGCGACACAGGCACCACGTCTTGCACCATCTCTCCACTCATCCAGAAGCGAGTTGGAAAGGCACCGCGGTGGGGCATAGCGTCGTCCTGAGCCACCGGTATCCCATCGGCTGGATCAAACAGGTGGACGAACACGGTATAGTCAGTCTGCATGCGCTGTTCTGCTCGCCACAAGAGCCGAACGTGGAGCTGTCCCTCGACAGCATTGAGGGCATACCCCAGCAGTCGCATCCGCTCGCCAAAGAGCGCGTCCACTGGCACAAGGCCATCGCCGACGGGCGCCTCGCACCCCTGCGATGCTACCTGTACCTCACCCCAGCAGGGCGCGGCGGCCGTAAGCTCTGGATCACCCAAGTCCAGCACCAGCCGGTACGTTCTGTCCGGCAGATCATCGGGCAAGCGAAGCACATAGGATGCCCACGTGAGCGTGTCCGACGGCAAGCCATTGACCTCTCGATCCGGCAGCAACGGAAAGACCGCGTCTACCCCTGCGCCCTGCTCGCTCTGCAGCGACAGGCGAACCTTGGGCAGTGGAGCCGTCTCCTCGACGGTTCCCCAGACCACGTCCACCGCGACTAGACCGCCAGGTCGCTGGCAGCCGGTGGACACTCGCACGTCCACCGGCCCCAGACCCCGCCACAAAGGGACTATAGTGTAGTGGTCGTTGGCCCGGGGCTCTGTCGTGTAGGCGACTAGGAACTCGTCCTCGTAGAGAGGCTGCATCGCCAGATAGCGCCGCCAGTGGGCGATGCGGTCCGCGCCAACCCGATTCTTGTGCAGAATGATATGCGTCACGCCGTCTGCCCGCAGACGGCCTAGGGCCTCGGTGATGGTCGCTTCCCAAGGTGGCATCTCTCCGTGGTTCGCGATCTCTCGAAGCCATGGATCCGAGGCCACATAGCCATAGGCCTCCACTGGCAAGCGAGATAGGTTGCCCAGCACGATGGGGCACTGGTGCGTGGTCTGTGCGAACATGTACCACTTGGCTTGCATCGTGTCCAAAGGAAGGTTGAGGATCGCGCCGGCGTCAGGATCCTCGCGGAGTTGAGCATAGTAGGGCGAGAGCAATGGGTGCATGGTCGGCACGGGTATCTGGAGGTATTCGCCGACCACCACGAGGCCGAGCAATGCCATCGTCAGGGTTCCTCTGAACCCGCCAAGCCACGTGCGCGCTGTGAGCCAGTCCAAACCGTAACCCGCCAGCATCGCCATGGGCAAAGCAACAAACAAGCCATAGCGATCAGGCTCCCGCATCAGCCGAAAGACGCGGACTGGCTCCAGAAGGCCATACAGCGTGGGTATGCCAGCGATCTCTCGCCCACCCACGCGTAACGAGGATCCCAAGGCCAAAACCGCGAGCAGCAGAGCCGACCCAAGCCAAGGTAGGGCCTTGCGGAGCCCAACCATCACGCCCAACGTCGCCAGCGCCAGGACGCTGATCCCGATGTACATGGGAAAGCGCCGATGCGGCGTGCGCGAGGCATAGTAGCGGTCGTACAAGGGAGCTGTGAGTTTCCCCAGCAGAGGATGACCGGCGGGTGGCGTCACAAAGGCCAGCAGATCCGTCTGCATCACGGTCTCGTCACGAATCAGTTCGGCTGGGGCTTCTGTCTGGGCCTGTAGCAGCATCAAGCCAAAGGGCGCCAGCAGGAGCGCCGCCACAAACGCTGCCAGCGCCAACCCACGAGCCACGCGCGCGCTCGTGAGGCGACGACCTTGGCATGCCAGCCATATCGCCACGATCAGCCCAGCAGGAATTAGCGCCTGCCACCGCGCGATGCCCACGCCCGCTGCACACAGTCCTGCCAGTAGACCGTCGCGCAGATGGCCGTGGCGTACGAGCCGCAGCACGCAGAGCAGCAGCAACGGAACCAACATGGTCCCCACGAGGTTCGGATGGTCAAGCTGAGAGATGCGGAATGGCCACGCGAGGTAGATCAGCCCAGCCACCAGGGCTGCGGGCCGATTGCGTGTCAGCTCGATACCCAAAGCATAGGCCACCAGTCCGCAGGCAATGAGGGCGATCAGCAGCGCGAGATTAAAGGACGCCAGCCCGCCGAACAGTGCCTGAAGCGGCAGCCATAGGCCGATCTGGATCCAGGCTAGGTTGTGCGTCGCCAGGCTGATGCCTTCCGGGTAAAAGAGCACGTCGCAGCGATATGGGGACGTCCCTGCTAGCAATGCACGTTTGACCCACCAACCATTCCAGTAGTGCAGCAATGAATCGGCTGACGGGCCTGGCAGGTGTGTGCCCAGTTTCGCTGCTAATGGCCATGTAACCAGAACGGCCACGCTCGCATAGATCAAGCTAGCCGCCAACCAGGCAAAGACAGAGTTTCGAGGTCGCGTTGGTGCGCTCACGTCTCAGGATTCTAGGTCCGAGCTTGCCGCTGTCAAACGTGAGGAGGCGTGCCCGTATCCGCCCCCCAAAAAGAGAATGCTACCGAACACCTCCGTGTGGTCTGCTGGGAAACTTTGGACATGCGCACGATCTGATCGGCCAGTTGACTCATGTCTGGTCTCACCCTTCTGGGGTTCAGAGCCCGCCGTAGATCAGATGGATCTGCC